>CAZYRQ010000127.1:0-5702 GCA_964649455.1 uncultured Lentisphaerales bacterium | reverse complement strand
CATGGGCAACCACGATGCCGTGGTCTGCGGCAAGCTGACGCCCGAGCGCTTCAACAAGCAGGCGCGCGTGATGATCGAATGGAGCGCGGGGCGCGTCTCGCGCAAGGGACGGGCATTCCTCGCGTCGGCCGCCCTCACGCTGCGGGGCGAGGGCTTCGTCTGCGTGCATGGCGAGCTCGGCCTGCCGGGCGCGTTCAACTACCTGGTGGATCCGAAGGACACGCTCCCGACCTGGGAGGCGACGGAGGCGCCCCTCGTCTTTGTGGGGCACTCGCACCACGCGGGCCTCTTCGTGCGCGGCGCCAGCGGCGTGCCGCATCCGCTGCCGCCGGAGGATTTCGTGCTCGAGGAGGGCAAGCGCTACATCGTCAACGCCGGTTCCGTAGGCTACCCGCGCGACGGGGATCCCCGCGCCAGCTACTGCCTCTACGATGCCGACGAGCAGGTCGTGCGTTTCCGTCGCGTCCCCTTCGACTACGAGGCCCTGCGGCTGGCGGCCCAGGCGGCCGGACTGGCGGAAAAGTCGATGCCGCTCCTCAACCGCGACCCCCTCAGGCTGCGCCAGCCCGTCCGCGAGCAACTGGAGTTCGACCCCTCCGAGAACGCGGCGCAGATGGCCCGCGGGGTGACGGAGTCGCGCGACCTGCAGCGCCTGCGGCGGAGCAACCGGCGCTGGCGCATGGCGGCGGTGGCCGGTCTCCTGCTGGCCGCGCTCTTGGCGGGAGGGGGCGTGGCCGCCGCCATCGCCCTGCGCAAGACCGCGGCGGCGGAGGTCGCCTTCCCCGCCGCGCCGCTGCCGATCCGCGAGGCGGTCGTGCCGTCGGATGTCGCGGGCAACCTGCTGCCGGCGCTGCCCGGCACTCTTCCGGGCACGGTGCTGGAAGGCTGGCGCTACCACCTGGCCAATCCGAAGGTGCAGAAGCTGGACGTGGAGAGCGGCGGGACGGGCCCCTCGCCGCGCCTGCGGCTGGTTCATCCGCGCCGCGCCCGGTTCCGGCTCGAGGCGCCGGAATGGGTGATGAACGGCGTCGCGGAGGGACGGCTGCGCGCGCGGCTCAGCGCCCTGCGGGGCGAGGATTTCGTCGGCACGGTGAAAGTGATCGTGGTGGCCGACGAGCGCGCCGGTGCCGGCGAGACCCGCGAACGGGTCGTGCTCAACTTCGACCTGCCCCTCAACCGCAAGCAGGTCTGGGAGGAGTCGCGGCGCATCATGGATATCCGCAAGCCCGCCCTCGGCGCCGCGACCGAGCGCGTGCGCTACCGCATCGAGGGTGAGTTCGCCGGCACGCTGGCCATCGGCGACCTCTCGCTGGTGTTCGCCGAGGACTAGCGGCCCCGCGCCGGTCTGTCGGCGGCTGGCGTAATCGGTTGGCCACAGGGGGGCGCGGGAGGCGCATGGTGAGGTGGACAGGGGAAGAGGCGCGCGCGTGCGGGCGTAGTGGCTGGCAGCAGGGTGCCGACAGGCAGGCGGCGGACTCCACGTCCCGGCTCACCGTGCGCCACACCTTCACATAGGAGCCCGCAGTCTCCGCGGGTTGATTCCGGTGCTCCCGCGCATAGGCGGCGGGTTCACGGCAATCGCCGTGGCGGTGGGGTCACGGCAGTCGGCGGTCGCCGTGGCGGTGGGGTTCCAACAGTCGGTGGCCGCGGGCGCGGTGGGGTTCCAACAGTCGGCGGCCGCGGGCGCGGTGGGTTCACGGCAGAAGGCGGCGGCGGGCGCAGTGGGGCCACGCCAGCCGGCGGCCGCCGTGGCGGTGGGGTCACGGCAGTCGGCGGCGGCGGGCGCAGTGGGGCCACGCCAGTCGGCGGCGGCGGGCGCAGTGGGGCCACACCAGCCGACGGCGGCGGGCGCAGTGGGGCCACGCCAGCCGGCGGCGGCGGGCGCAGTGGAGCCACGCCAGCCGGCGGCCGCCGTGGCGGTGGGGTTCCAACAGTCGGCGGCGGCGGGCGCGGTGGGGTCACGGCAATCGGCGGCCACCGTGACGGTGGGGTTCCAACCATCGGTGGCCGCGGTTGCAGTGGGGCCACGGCAGAAGGCGGCGGCGGGCGCGGTGGGGTCACGGCAGCCGGCGGTCGCCGTGGCGGTGGGGTTCCAACAGTCGGTGGCCGCGGTTGCAGTGGGGTCACGCCAGAAGGCGGCGGCGGGCGCGGTCGGGTCGCGGCAGCCGGCATCCGCCGTGGCGGTGGGGCCTGAACGACCGGCGGGGCGGGGGGTGGCGGCCTGGGAGACCGGCTATGGCTGGGACGCCTCACCTGCACCGGCAGGCGGCAGGCCGGCGGATGGCGCGCATGGAAGCCGGACCCATGCTCAACGTAGACGCGGCAGGGTGAATAGGCCAGTACGGGCTCGCGCAGATAGACGGTTGAGCGGATCTCGTTGTAGACCGGGAAGACCTCTTGCTCTTCAACGATCATCGTTGCGGGACGACCGAGGTCGGTCGGCGCGACGTAGCCCACCTGATTCGGCTCAGGCCCGGTGAAGGACTTGACGGCCTCCTGGGCGAAATCCGTTCCGTCGACCACCAGGGGCCGCAGATCCCGCGCCAGAAAACCGCTGTTGGGGACAAAGGTATATTGCTGCCAGCCAATTGTGTAGTTGGTCACGCCGATGGAGGCGAAGAACGCGTCGTCGGGCGGCAGCGGCGCCCAGCCGCTGTGGGTGGGCGTCAGACGCCAGTCGACCCAGGCCGGACACCATTGTGTTCCCGGCACCCAGAGCCAGCCATACGCCTCGGTCTCGAACCAGCGGCCGTGGTGGAAGGCGATGGCGCCCCAGGCGTACTCCGAGATCCAGAACCAGTTTGCCTCATCGTGGCGGATCCAGCTCCCTCCGTGCAGGTAGGGACGCCAACCGGGATCCTGCTGCATGACGGCGGGCTGCCAGGCCCATGCCGTGCCGCCCAGCTTGAACCAGGCGCCCTCCTCCTTCAACGCATCGAAGAAGGGCGGTGTTTCAGTTTCCGCGGCCACGGCGCCGAACGTCGCGGCCACCAGCAGCAGCACAAGGAGAGTCTTTCGATGCCAGTTCATGGGCGGCTCCACGTTTCTCTGTAACTAAAGACGCCCATGGAACCGCTTATATTCACGCAGCCGTCACCGATGCGGAGTGCGCGGAGCCTGCCGGAGCTAGTCGAACCGCTTGACCGGGCGGTGGCAATAGGGAGTCTTGCGGTGGACGAAGTAGTAGTCCTGGTGCTCCGCCTCGGCCGGCCAGAAGCGTGCGGCGGGCACGATGCGCGTGGCCACGTCGTATCCCCTGCGGACCAGCAGATCAACGAGTTTCCGGGCCACCGCCTGCTGGGCATCGTTCAGCGTGAAGACGACGGAGCGGTACTGCTCGCCGACATCGGGTCCCTGCCGGTCCACCTGCGTGGGATCGTGAATCTCGAAGAAGCGCCGCGCCAGGGCCTCGTAGGTGGTCTGCCGCGGATCGTAGAGCACCTCGACCGCCTCGATATGGCCGCTGGTTCCTGCGCAGACCTGGCGGTACGAGGGGTTCTCCAGATGACCGCCCGTGTAGCCGCTGACGGCACGGATCACCCCCCGGGCCTGCTGCAGGTGGAACTCGACGCCCCAGAAGCAGCCACCGGCGAAGCAGGCGCGTTCAAAGGCGGCGGCAAGGCCGGCCTCGGGGATGAAGCGCATCGAGAGCGAGTTGACGCAGTGCCGGGTGTCGCGGGGCGTGAAGCGTTCGCCCGTGAACAGGTGGCCCAGGTGTCCTTGGCAGGTGGCGCAGAGGATCTCCGTCCGCCGTCCGTCGGCATCGGGCCGCTGCAGGACGGCACCTGGAACGGCATCGTCGAACGCCGGCCAGCCGCAGCCCGCGTCGAACTTGTCCGTCGAGCGGTAGAGCGCCGCGCCGCAGCGGCGGCAGGTATAGACGCCCGCCGCCGCGTGGCGCTCGTACTCGCCCGAGAAGGGCGCCTCGGTGCCTTTTCCGACGATGACGCGGTGCTCCTCGTCCGTCAGGCGGTTCCAAACCGGTGCTCTGTCCACGGCATCCTTTCCGGCAGCGGCGCCCACGAGGGCCGCCAGCGCCAGCACGGCCGACGTTCTCCATCTTGTTCGTGTGGCGGAGAGCGACATATTTTGTTTCTTTTTCACTGCCACCTCTGCCGGGTTGGGGTTTGTGGGAAGATCTTCGCATAGTCCGTTGCGTCTGTCACCTCGCTTGACGCCGACGGGCAATGTGCCACATAATGTATCCCATGAAAACCGCCACCATCCGGCAAGTGCGCCACGACCTCGGCACCGTGCTGGCCTGGGTCGCCGAGGGCGAGGAGGTCACGGTGCTCAACCGCAAGCGCCCCGTGGCCCGCATCCTGCCGCCCCGCCCGCAACCGTCGGCCAAGGTCAAGATGCCCGATTTCGCGGCCCGCGCGAAGGCGATCTTCGGAAACAAGACGACGCGTTTCACCGACATCGTGCTGGAACAGCGGGAGCAGAGCCGGTGGTAGTCTACGCCGACACGAGCTTCCTGGTCTCGCTGTATGGCCGGGACGCCAACAGCCCGCGTGCGCAGGCGCTTGCCGCAAGGATCGAAGTCCCGTTGGTCTACACACCGTTACTGCGCCACGAGGCCCGCAACGCCATCCGGCTGGCGCGCTTCCGCAAGGAGATCACGGCGCACGAATGCCAGGCTGTCCTTGCGGCCATCGAGGCGGATCAACATTCAGGCGCGCTGGCCGAGATCCCCGTGGCGTGGGCGGAGGTCTACGCCGGGGCCGAGGCGCTGAGCGCGGCCCACACGGAAACCCTCGGGACACGCGCCGCGGATGTCCTGCATGTCGCCGCCGCCGCCGCGCTCGGGGCCACGCTCTTTCTCTCCTTCGACACGCGGCAGAAGGCCCTGGCCGCCACGGCCGGCATGCAGGTCATGCCTTAGCCGGAGCTTAAAAAAAGGCGAAGCGGCAAAGAAGGGCGCCGCGGCAGACGTATCAGCCATGAAAGGTTCATCGACCCCGGGAGCGGAAATGGTTCAAATCCAGGCGCCGGACACGTCTCCACGCGCGCGGCGGCATGAACGGCTGGAGGCCGTCGTCGCCGCCTTCGAGACCCCCCTGCTGCGCTACGCCGCCCGGCTGCTCCACAACCCCGCGATGGCCCAGGATGTCGTGCAGAATGTCTTCATCAAGCTCTTCCGCCAGTGGCCAGAGGGCATGCGGGCCGACCCGCGCCTCAAGGCGTGGCTCTACCGCGTCACGCACAACGAGGCCGTCGACCTGATCCGCGCCGAGGAGCGGCGCCACCGCCTCCACGACCGCCAGGCCGCCGACGCCGCCGTCGGCTGCCCCGACGGCGTCCACTGCGACCCGCCGCCCGACGAGCGCGTCGCCCGCGTGATGCACTCCCTCGGTGCGCTCGGCCTGCCCGAACGCCAGGTGCTGCTGCTGCGCCTGCAGGAGGGACTGAGCTACGGGGAGATCGCCGACGTCACCGGCCGCTCCAGCGGCTACGTCGGCACCCTGCTGCACCAGGCCGTCAAGAAACTCGCCGCCACCATCCAACAACAGGAGGGCGCATGAACACCTGCGCCTGCGAAACACGCCTGACCTCCTGGCTGCTGGGCGACCTCCCACCGGCCGAGGCCGAGACGATCCGCCGCCATGTGGCGGCCTGCGCCGCCTGCCGCGCCCTGGCCGGCGAACTCGAACCCGTCGTCGCCGCCCTGCGGCAGGGACTGGCGGAAGCGCCCGCCAAAC
>CAZYRQ010000126.1:0-5720 GCA_964649455.1 uncultured Lentisphaerales bacterium | reverse complement strand
CGCGCGCGCTGGGCTGGATCTCGAGCTCGGGCGACTCGAACAGCGTCGTCTCGGCATGGAAATTGTCGAAGGTGAAGGCCAGCGTCTTGCCGAAGTAGCCGTCCGAAGGGTTGCCGATGAGGGCGGCGCGCGGATAGGCTTGGGCGTGGATGATCATGGCGTCGGGCTCCTGACCGTTCGTTACCGCGGATGGCTACTGGCCGACCGGCCGGGCTTGGCGCGCCTCCAGCGCCGCCTTCAGCGCCGCCAGATCGCAGGCCGGCGCGGCGCCCGAGGCCGCCGCCGCCTGCGCCACGGCCAGCGAGACATTGACCAGCAGCCGGCGGTCGAACGGCTTGGGGATCACGTACTGCGGCCCGAAGACGAGCGTCTCGCCGGGATAGAGGGCGCTGACGGCGTCCGGCACGCGCTCGCGCGCCAGGGCCGCCAACGCCTCGGCCGCGGCGACCTTCATCTCGACGTTGATCGTCCGCGCGCGCACGTCGAGGGCGCCGCGGAAAAGGAAGGGGAAGCCGAGCACATTGTTGATCTGGTTCGGGAAGTCGGAGCGCCCCGTGGCCATGATGTAGGGCGCCTTGCCGAAGGCGGCGGCCACGGCGTCGGGATGGATCTCGGGATCGGGGTTGGCCATCGCGAAGATGGCCGGAAACTCGGCCATCTGGCGCACCTCCTCGCCCTTGACGCAGTCGGCCGCCGAGACGCCGATGAAGACGTGCGCGCCGCGCAGCGCCTCGCCCAGCGTCGTGGCCGGCGTCTTGACCGCGTGGCGCCGCTTGTGGGCGTTGAGGTCGGCGCGATCCGTGCGGCAGGGCCCCTTGCTGTCGCAGATCACCAGATCCCTGACGCCCGCCGCCTTGCACATGTCGGCGATGCGGATGCCCGCGGCCCCGGCGCCGTTGATCACGACGCGCAGCCCGCCCATCTGGCGGTCGCTCAGCCGCGCGTAGTTCATCACGCCGGCCAGCGTGATGACCGCCGTGCCCCACTGGTCGTCGTGGAAGACGGGGATGTCGAGCATCGCGTCGAGCCGGTCCTCGATCTCGAAGCAGGCGGGGGCGGCGATGTCCTCGAGGTTGATGCCGCCGTACATCGGCGCCAGCGCCAAGACGGCGTCGATGACGCGCTGGGGATCGGTCTTGCCGGTATCCTTCCCCTCGAGGCGGCAGCGTCCCAGCGGCACGGGCCAGGCGTCGACGTCCCCGAAGGACTTGAAGAGCACCGCCTTGCCCTCCATCACCGGCACGCTGGCCAGCGCGCCCAGGTCGCCCAGCCCGAGGATCGCCGTGCCGTCCGAGACGACCGCGACCAGGTTGGCCCGCGAGGTGTAGTCGAACGACTTCTCCGGAAAGGCCGCCAGCTCCTTCACCGCCTGCGCGACGCCCGGCGTGTAGGCCAGACAGAGATCCCGCTGCGACCGGACCGGCCGGGGCAGGCCGAGGCGCACTTTGCCGCCCAGATGGAACTCGAGAACTTGCTCGCGCGTGACCGCCAGATTCTGTGCCATAAGCCTATTCCTGACTCGATGAAAGTGCAAGTATAGCACCTGCCGGAAATATGGGGAAGTCGCGCGCATGTCGGCGCAGCCATTCTCACTTTGGCGTCCTCCTCCGGTCGGGACGGAGCCCGACCCTCCCGTTCTTTAGAATAACCTTTGTTTTCATTGATGGAGGGACGACATCCGCGTCGATTAGCGGTTTCCCTCAGTGTCTCTGTGTAAGACCTTATGGGTTGCTGTGAAATCCTATGAAATCCGGGTTTTCGGCGAACACCCCGGCACTCGTTTTATGCGGCGGATTCGGTTATGATCTCCGGCAACGGAACCGTCGATCCGCGCACGCGGGTGTGCCGGCGGCGGCGCCGAGGAGCACGGCAATGCGGCGACCCTCGGTCATCGGTCTCGACTATGGAACGAACTCGGTCCGCGCCCTGCTGGTCGACGCGACCAGCGGCGCGGAACTGGCCACGGCCGTCGCCGTCTTCGCGCACGGCCGCGATGGGGTGATCCTCTCGGGCGACCCCAACCTCGCCCGCCAACACCCGGCCGACTATCTCGCGGGCGCGGCGGCGGTGATCCGCGCGGTGCTCGCTGCGGCCGGCGCGCGGCACGGCGGCTTCCGCGCCGCGCAGGTCGCCGGCATCGGCGTCGCCGGGACGGGCAGCACGCCGCTGCCGGTCGACCGGCAGGGCCGGGCGCTGGCCATGACACGCCGCTTCGCCCGCCATCCGGCCGCCATGGCCTGGCTCTGGAAGGACCACACCGCCATCGCGGAAGCCGAGGCCATCACGGCCCTGGCGCGGAAGCTCCGGCCGCACTACCTGGCCGCCTGCGGCGGGGCCTACAGCAGCGAGTGGTTCTTCAGCAAAATCCTCCATTGCCTGCGCACGAGCCCGGAGGTCTTCGATGCCGCCGCCTCGTGGGTCGAGATGGCGGACTGGGTGCCCGCCATGCTGACCGGCACGGCGGCGCCCGGGCGGATCCGCGTCGGCATCTGCGCCGCGGGCCACAAGGCCATGTTCAATGCCGACTGGGGCGGCTACCCCGATGCCGCCTTTCTCCGCCGGCTCGACCCGAAGCTGGCGGCGCTGCGCGCCCGCCTGCCCGCCGCGGCGCACGACATCTCCGAGACCGCTGGCCGCCTGACGGACGCGTGGGCCGCCCGCACGGGGCTGACGCCCGGCATCCCCGTCGCGGTCGGCGCCATCGACGCGCATCTGGGCGGCGTGGGCGCGGGCATCCGCCCCGGCCGGCTGGTCAAGACCCTCGGCACCAGCGCCTGCGACATGCTCGTGGTGCCCGGCGACCGCCCCTGCGCGGCGATCCCCGGCATCTGCGGCATCGTCAAGGGCAGCATCCTGCCCGGCTGCCACGGCATCGAGGCCGGGCAGGCGGCGGTCGGCGACCTCTTCAACTGGTTCGTGAACTACATCCAGCCGCGCGGGGCGGACGGCAGTCACGCCCGCCTCGAGGCCGAGGCGGCGTCGCTCCGCCCCGGGGCCTCGGGACTGCTGGCACTCGACTGGAACAACGGCAACCGCAACATCCTGGCCGATCCGCGCCTCTCCGGCCTGCTGGTGGGACAGTCGCTCTACACGACGTCCGCCGAGATCTACCGCGCTCTGGCCGAGGCGACGGCCTTCGGCGCCCTGACGATCATCCGGCGTCTCGAGGCCCACGGCGTGAAGGTGCGCACGGTGGTCGCCTGCGGCGGCATCGCCGAGAAAAGCCCCTTTATCCTGCAGCTCTACGCCGACGTGCTGGAACGCACCGTGCATCTCTCGCGTTCCGCGCAGACCTGCGCGCTGGGCGCGGCGGTGGCGGCGGCCACGGCGGCCGGCCTCTACCGGGACGTGCCCGCGGCACAGCGGGCGATGACGGGCCTCAAGCCGCAGGTCTACCGGCCCGACCGGCGCACGCGGACCGTCTACCGCCAGCTCTACGCGCTCTACGCCCAGCTTCACGACGCCTTCGGCACGCGCGATGGCGCCGCCAACCTCCATGGCGTCATGAAGACGCTGTTGGCGATCCGCGCCCGCCAACGCGGGGAATCCAAATTCCCGTGAACTCAGGCATCTGCCTGTGCTACACTCAGTCCATGAACTTGACCCACGGGATGATTTCTGCCGCGGCTGTCGCGTTGATGGCCGTCTCGGTGTCCGCGCAGCAGCCACCTGCCGGATCACCGGCGCCAACGGACGCCACGGTGCGCGGCTGGTTCCCGGCCAAGGCGCAGCGGAGGCCGCTCGTCTCGCGGCCGGAGGTGGAGGCCGTGCGGAATCTCAAGGGCGCGGTGCTCGGCTGGGTCTTCTCCACCGACCAGCTTGCACCGGTCGTGCGCGGCAAACGCGGCGAGATCGGCGTCTGGGTCGCGCTGGGCGTCGACGGGAAGATCCGCGGCGTCAAGGTCGGACGGCACCGGGAGGACAAGAAGTGGTTCGACCGCATCCGCGATCCCTTCTACAAGGCCTTCGAGGGCCAGCCGGCCGACGGCAGCGGGGGCCAGCCCGACGCCGTGACCACGGCGACCGTCTCGTCGCGCGCGATGATCGACGATGTCTTCGGCGCCTGCCGCACGGTCCTGGGGCTTCCGGAGGTGCGGGAGCAGCTCGGCGCAGGGGCCGGGAGCACAGGCGATAAGCCAGCGCGTTGAAGTACGGCGGAAAACATGGCACAATACCGCCCCATGACGAGCCACGCCACCACTAAGATGCCTTTCCGGAGTGCTGCCATGACCCGACTCGCCATCCTCGCGCTGCTGTTCTCCTGCCTCGTCCACACGGCCCGCGCCGCGGATCTCTCGGTCGTCGGCCCGGGCGGCAGCGGCAAGGAGAGCATCTCGCTCGCCGACCTCCGCGCCTCCGGCGAGGCGGGCCAGCTCTTCGCCCTCGTGCTCAAGGCGGATCTGGAACGCTCGGGCTGGTTCTCCGTCGGCAGCGGCCGCTACGAGACGATCCGCGCCGCAGGCGCCGCGCAGGGCGGGGCGTATGTTTTGCGCACGCAGATCGAGGTGACGTGGCCGAAGGGTCGTTTCACGTGGGCCGAGGCCACGCAAACGCGCGACGAGGCGCGCGGGCAGGCCCACCGCCTCAGCGACGAGATCGTCCGGCGCGTGCTCGGCAAGACCGGCATGGCGGCCACGCGCATCGCCATGATCGGCAAGCACGACGGCAGCGACATCTACCTCTGCGACGCCGACGGCGCCGGCATGGTGCGCCTGACGCAGGACCGCGTCAACTGCCTCTCGCCCTACTGGCATCCGGACGGCAGCCACCTCTTCTACACCACCTTCCTCCGCGGTTATCCCTGCATCTACCGCGTGCCGGCCAGCGGCGGCACACGCGTGCCGCTGGCGAAGTTCGCCGGCCTGAACACCGGGGGCGCCGTCTCGCCCGACGGCACGTGGCTGGCGCTGATCCTCTCGCTGCCCGGCAATCCCGAACTCTACCTCCTCAACCTGAACACGCGGCGGCTGACCCGCCTGACCCAGTCGCCGCGCGCGGCGGAGGCGAGCCCCTGCTGGTCGCCCGATGGCCAGTCCATCGCCTACGTCAGCGACGCCAGCGGCAGCCCCCAGGTCTACGTCATGCAGGCGGACAACAAGCAGCCGCGGCGCCTGACGATCCGCGGCAGCGAGAACGTGGCGCCGAGCTGGGGGCCCGACGGGCGCATCGCCTGCTGCACGCGGCAGAACGGCTACCAGATCGCCGTGCTGGATCCGGCCACGGGACGCTCGGAAGTCATCACCTCCGGCCCCGACCACGAGGACCCCTCCTGGGCGCCCGACGGGCGGCACATCGTCTGCAGCCGCAGCGGCGGACGCGGGCGCGCCTCCATCGTTGTGCTTGACACGCAGGGCGATCCTCCGGTAACGTTATTCGCACGCGAGGGTCACTGGGTTTCGCCCGAATGGTCCGCGCGCCTGGTCAAATAGCCTCGTCAAGCCGGTTACACGCAATCACGGAGAGAAGATGCGCACATTCTGCAAAGTCACCACGCTGCTGGTTCTGGGCGCGCTCGTGCTCGGCTCGGGATGCACGAAGAAGGACAAGGGCAACAACGGCCTTGGGGAGGAGGACGGCTCCGTCATTCCCCGGTTCATCGACGAGGATGGCATTCCGCTGACGAACGATCCGTTCAACCAGACGCACCAGCGCATGGAGGGTCTCTCCTTCGCGCCCGTCTATTTCGGCTACGACTCGTTCCAGCTCGCGCCGGAGGAGGT
>CAZYRQ010000125.1:0-5764 GCA_964649455.1 uncultured Lentisphaerales bacterium | reverse complement strand
TCGACCCGTCCAACCAGCGCATCAGCCTCGGCCTCAAGCAGGCCAGCGACGATCCTTGGCACACGATCGCCGCGCGCTACGTGATCGGCCAGACCGTCAAGGGCAAGGTCTCGAAGATCGCCTCGTTTGGCGCCTTCATCGAGCTCGAGGACGGCGTGGACGGGCTCGTACACATCTCGCAGATCAGCGGGGAGCGCGTCGAGAAGGTCAAGGATGCCCTCAAGCTCGGGCAGGAGGTCGAGGCCCGCATCGTGCGCATCGACCGCGACGAGCGCCGCATAGGCCTCAGCATCAAGGCCATGAGCATGGACGAGGGCGAGATCGAGGCGCTGACCAAGGAGCTCAGCCAGGTCGAGCTCAAACCCGGCGAGAACCTCGTCGGACTGGCCGCCGCGTTCGACGACGCCTTTGCGCAGAGCGAGGAGTGGCAGCCCGGCGCCGGCAAGCAGGATTAGGAACCGTCCGCACCGTAGATCGTGGCGGCGAGGCGCCCGCGAGGGGCCTCGCCGCCTTAACGCCCCGTGCGCGCAAGCTCGCTCTACTGGGCGAGGGTGGCGCACGAAGCAGTTGCTGGAGCGCGGCTGATTTATGAGTTGCGCGCGGCGCTGCGCGCTTGCAATAGCGGCGCCCACCCGCATTCGTCCATTCGCGGTTCCTCTCCGCCTCTGCGCCACTGCGTTGAATTTCCGCACACCGCACCATGTGCTGCCCGCGCTCCCTCCTCTGCCCAATCGGCCAAGGCTGAATGCGCGCCAAATGGGTATTTCCGGCGTGCTGCGGCAGCGCGCTACTGCGGTGTCAGCTTAAGGACTTTAGGCGAGCTTCAGCGACGGCTTGTAGTACCGTACCTGCGGGTGGGCACGCGCTGCATACTGTTCAAACGTGAGGATTTGGACAAGGCTCTTGACCGGTTTGGGGTGCCGACGGCAGGTGAAATATGCGCCACCTCAGCACCGTGCAAAAATCGAGATGTATGGGGAGATTCTTCAAAAAAGAGCACGCGGAACCCGGTTGACATTCTGGGCTCCTTCACGTGCCTTTTCCTGCCTCAACCCGTTAAAAGGCTCTGGAAGGCATAACCCATAAAACAGAAAAAGGCCCTGTGAAAGGGCCTTTTTCTGGGGTGGTGCACCCGGAGGGATTTGAACCCCCACGGCTCTCGCCATAAGAACCTGAATCTTACGTGTCTGCCAATTCCACCACGGGTGCGGAAAACGGTGCGGACTATGCCATAGTCGCCGTGCCAAGTCAATAGTAAACGGGAACACAGCAACACAGCAAACGAAACGGAAACGGAAACCACCATTAGGGTTTGATGTTCGGCAAACGATGCGCTAAAGTTTACGGGTGTCGGCCAAGCCCTGTCCGGCCACGGAAAGGATCGCCATGAAACCTCCCCTGCCCCCCGTCCTGACCAAGGCGGTAGCCCCAATCCGCATCTGCGACATCGGCGGCTGGACCGACACGTGGTTTGCGGGGCACGGCGCGATCTTCAATATCGCCGTTTATCCCTACGTGGAGGTTCAGATCCGCACCACGCCCAGCGCCGCGCAACCGAAACGCGTCTCGATCTCGGTCGAGAACTACGGCCAGACCTACGCCATCGACCCGGAGGCTGGCAGCTATGACAAGCACCCGCTGATCGAGGCGGCCGTCGGCATGATGGAGCTCCCCGCCGCGTGCGGCCTCGAGATCAATATCCACTCTGCGGCGCCGCCCGGCGCCTCCACCGGCACCTCGGCGGCGGTCTCGGTGGCGCTGATCGGCGCGCTGGACGCCCTCACGCGCGGGCGCCTGACGCCGCACGAGGTGGCCTCCCTGGCCCATGCCATCGAGACCGAGAAGCTGGGACTGCAGTGCGGCATCCAGGACCAGCTCTGCAGCGCCTACGGCGGCATCAACTACATCCAGATGCACGCCTTTCCGCATGCCAGCGTCTCGCCCCTGCTGATTCCGAACCACGTCTGGTGGGAGCTCGAACAGCGGCTGGCGGTGCTCTACATCGGCACGCCGCACAGTTCGAGCGACGTGCACCGGAAGGTCATCGCCGACCTGGGCGAGCATGCCGGGGACGACGCGCGCCTCGAGGAGCTGCGGCAACTCGCCGCGCGGGCCAAGGACAGCCTCTACGAGGGCGACTTCGCCGCCCTGGGCGCCATCATGTCGGCGAACACCGACGTACAGCGGCGGCTGCACCCGGAGCTGGTCTGCGCGCGCTTCGAGGAGATCATCGCCCTGGCCGCCGACTTCGGCGTCCTCGGCTGGAAGGTCAACGGCGCGGGAGGCGATGGCGGCTCGATCACCCTGCTTTCCGACGGCGACATGGCCAGGAAGCGGCGCCTGCTACAGACGCTCGCGGCGCGCGGCTACCCGTCGCTGCCGCTCTACCTCTCCCGCAGCGGCCTGCGCGTCTGGACAGGCACCTGAACGAATCGGCCCGCCCTCAAGGGATCTTCCGCCACGGGTGTCGGGATCCGGTCGGCGAGGAGGCGCTGCTGTAATCCGCGAATGAACGCGCATGGACGCGAAAGCAGTCAACACAGTCACGCTCCAGGCACCGATTCAGGATAGGCAGGCACGCCTGTCCCACCTTGCCCGCAACCCCCACACACTGGCCCCCGCCCGCGTCCTCGTGCACTCCCCGCGCGCCCACCGGTGGCCAACCGAATACGTCGTCCATAAAACAAGCCCTTGCGCGGGGGGGATGTTTCTGTGTAAAGTAACAACGCTGCGATGCCCTGGCGGTGGCGGGGCGGCCCAGGCGGGCTGCGCACCGGCGGGACAGGAACGGAAAGCGAGGCACACATGATCTTCGGCATTCAGGATCCGGTCGTCGCGGGCGCCTATCTACTCGCCTTGCTCGGCATGCTCGCCTGCGTGGTCTACGGGCTGCTCAACTGGAACCGGGGCGACGAGCCGGCCAAGCCGGAAGACGTGCGCTGGGCCCAGGAAGAGAAGGACGAGATCGAGAAGAAACTCTGAACCGGGCGCACACCTCAGGAGTGAACAGATGGGTACCTTCACGTTCATCGTCGTCATTGTCTACCTGCTGGCCATCGGCTACCTCGGCTACCTCGGCTACCGCCGGACGAAGACCGCGGCCGACTACCTGGTGGCGGGACGCAACGCCAACCCGGTGGTCATGGCGCTCTCGTACGGCGCGACGTTCATCAGCACCTCCGCCATCGTCGGGTTCGGCGGCGCGGCGGCCAACTTCGGCATGGGCCTGCTCTGGCTGACCGTCCTCAACATCTGGATGGGCGTCTTCGTGGCCTTCGTGGTGCTGGGCAACCCCACGCGCCGCATGGGCCACCACCTCGACGCGCACACCTTTCCGGAACTGCTCGGCAAGCGCTACGGCAGCCGCTTCCTGCAGGTCGCCAGCGCGCTGATCATCTTCTGCTTCATGCCGCTCTACGCCATGGCGGTGATCATCGGGGGTGCCGAGTTCATCGCACCGGTCTTCCACATCTCCTACGACGCCGCGCTCTACCTGTTCGTCGCGATCGTCGCCGCCTACGTGATCGCGGGCGGCATCAAGGGGGTCATGCTCACGGACGCCCTCCAGGGCACGATCATGCTGGTCGGGATGGTCGCGCTCTTCATCATCACGTATGTCAAGCTGGGCGGCTTCGCTGCGGCCCATCAGGCGCTGACGGACATGAAATCGATGGTGCCGGCCCCGCTGGCCGCCCTCGGGCACCAGGGCTGGACTTCGATGCCGCGCTTCGGTTGGGCGCGGCCCGGCACGCCGCCGGCCGAGGCCGCGGCCTACTCACTCTGGTGGACGATCGTCTCCACGCTGGTCATGGGCGTGGGCATCGGCGTGCTGGCGCAGCCTCAGCTCGTTGTGCGCTTCATGACCGTCAAGTCCAAACAGGCCCTGAGCCGCGGAGTCGTGGCCGGCGGCATCTTTATTTTCTTCATGACCGGCGTAGCCTTCGTCGTCGGCGCGCTCTCCAACACCTATTTCGCCCGGCAGGAGTCGATCCCCTGCCAGATCCTCGATGAGCAGGCGCTGCTCGATCCCGGCCCGGACGGCACCGGCGTGCTGGCCCTGATCCCGCCCGGCGCACCGCCGGAAGTCAAGGCCCGCGGCAAGGCCTTCATCGCCTACAAGCTCCCGGACGAGAGCCCCGAACTGCCACCGCACTACCTGATGCGCACGCCGTCCGTGGCCATCGAGCGCGGCGCCGACGGCGCGCCGGACCGCATCCGGCCCGGCATGATCGCCATCGCCCGCACGGTCACCCTCGGTACCACGCTCAAGGGCAACAGCGACACCATCATCCCCCGCTACCTCAACAGCGCCTTCCCGAAGTGGTTCAGCGTGCTCTTCCTCCTGACGCTGCTCTCGGCGGCCATGAGCACGCTCTCGAGCCAGTTCCACACGATGGGCACGGCGATCGGGCGCGACATCTTCGAGCCGATGCTGAAAGGCAACCAGGCGCGCTCGGTTCAGATCACCCGGATCGGCATCGTGATCGGCCTCGTCTCGGCCCTGCTTCTGGGCAAGCTGGTGCGCGGCAACATCATCGCGCTCGCCACGGCGCTCTTCTTCGGCGTCTGCGCGGCCGCCTTCCTGCCGGCCTTCATGGGCGGGCTCTTCAGCCGGCGCATGAACCGCCCCGCCGCGATCGCCTCGGTGGTGACCGGACTGGCGACCAGCCTCTTCTGGACGGCCTTCATCAACGCCAAGACGGCCGGAGGCCTGGGCCTCTGCAAGGCGCTTTTCGGGCGGCCCAGTTTGCTGCCGTCGGCCTGCAGTCCGACGTGGGCCGTGGTGGATCCGATCCTCGTCGCACTGCCCCTCTCGGCCCTGGTCGCCCTCGTCGTCTGCCGGGCGACGCGGCCCATGCCCCGGGCGCATGTGGCCTACGTCTTCGGCGGGCCTAAACCGACCGACTGAGATCGCCTCGAGCCGATCCCAGACGCCCGTGGCCGCTGCCGCGGCCCAGCACCCCTGAAGCCGCCGGGGCATACATCAAAGGCTGGTGAAAATTGTGAAAATGGCGTTGTCGCAGGCCGCGGTATGAGTTAAGATAAGCGTGCAATAAGGCTTGCCCTACCGTTGCCCCGGCCTTCACGGATCCAAGACTTGCAAGGACTGCCCATGACTATCGGAAACGTATTGCCCATCGCGAAGCCCCTCTGTCTCGGCGGACTGTCTCTGCTGCTGCTTGTGGGATGCGGCAAACGGACGCCTGCGCCGGCCGCGCCCGTGCCCGACGGTGCCGCCGGCGAGGCCACCGTCGAGAACACGCCAGAGGAGGATCCGGTCGCACGGATTCTCCGGCAGGCCGACGAGGCCCTCATGAACGGGGCGACGAACGAGGCGCTCGCCACCCTGCAGGCGGCCCTGGACGATCCCGCCCTCGCCGAAGGCCGCCAGTCGTTGTTCAACGGGCTGATCCGCTTCCTGATCTTCACGGGGCAGATCGACGAGGCGCGCGCGCGCATGCTCGACGCCTACCGGGGCGATGCCGCCCTGGCCGTCGGCGGGCTGGGGCTCGTCTATGGCCACCTGATGGAGCAGGGCAACCTCGCGGAGGTGGTCGTGTGGACGGAGACGGTGCTGGCCATCCCGGCGTTGCCCGAGGAGGTGCGCCGCAGCATGCGCGAGTGGAACCTGCTGGCCCACGTGGCGCAGCGGAATGACACCCGCATGCTGGAGATCGTCGCCCAGCTCGTCCACGACGCACCAGCCGACAATGCGATGGGCCTGCTGTCGCGGGCGATCGACGCCCTCTTCGAGCAGAAGCGC
>CAZYRQ010000124.1:0-5770 GCA_964649455.1 uncultured Lentisphaerales bacterium | reverse complement strand
TCAAACAGATGCAGCGTTGATTCCGGGATGCGCCACTGTGCCGACATGGCGCGTCTCTTGTCGGCGCGGTACAGAAAGAAGGTCCAGAGCGATAGGGCTACAGCCGGCCCTGCGAGAAGGTGCCAGTCCACCTGCGAGGATAGACGCGATAGAGCGTAGCAGGGCAACGCCAGGGTTGAAACCAATGTGATAAACGCACCCAGGCCGCGCCTCAGCTTGCGTCTTGATCCACGGTTGCGAGTGCCGGGCTGTCGATAGGTTCGGCCCGCAGCGGGCCGAACTGGGCTCCGGGTGCGTGCGGCCTTGAGGTAGTCCTTTGGCTTTCCCACCATCATCGGAAGTGTCTCCTTGAGATCGCCGGTCGGGACGGTTGGTCAGTCACATGCTTGCCCGCTCTGGTTTGCAGCCTGTCACCTGTGTTGGTCGCCAGTCCCATGATTATGTCCCCGCAGGCGTCCGGGCCAGGAGTTCCGGGTAATCGGCGCAATGGGCTTTGCGTTGGCAGGCCTGGCACTCCGCCCCATCCAGACGCGGTCGAACTGGGCCTTGATCGCCAGAATGTGCAGGTCCTTGAGGTCGGAAGTGGCCAACCAGAGATATTCCGTGGCCGACGGCACCGCCTCCTGGATCACCTGCTCGTAGATCCGACGGTCCGTGATGAAGTGAAGGTCGTCCATGGCTGTCCCGTGGCGACGGGCGGTCGATCCCTACCGCGGCGCCGGCTTGCCGGCCGGCTCCTCCTGGAAGACCGTCGCGTCGAGGTCATCGAGGCGCTCCGCCATGTACTTGCGGGCGTCCTGGATGGCCTGATTGTAGACGGCCGGCCCCAGGTTCTGCAGGAAGAAAGTGAGTATGCTCTCGGCCCGGAATGGGCTGAGCTTCTCGTCGAATTCGGATGCAAACAGGCTCGTCAGCCTGCGCAGGATTTCAGCTTTGCGCTCATCGGTTAGCCGGACGCGCATCGAATCGGGACTCTTCTTGTTCATAGGGCGAACCCGGATAGCGCTAGACCATGGCGAGCACTCTCTCGGCGAGGCGCCGACGGCGCCGTCCGTGCTCAGTGCCAACCGGCCTTGCCCGCAGGTAGCGCTCGCAGGCGGGAGCCGCGTGTTGAAGCTCTGCGCCGGCCAGCTCTGGGCCGACGTCCTGCAGCGTCAGCAGCGTGTAGAAAAAGGGGAACCGACGCCAACGGCCGTTGTCCAGGCGCTCGGCCCGGAGTGCCCGCATGCCGGCCGCCAGTCGCTCCTCGTTGCGCGACAGGCCACCAGCGGCCAGATGCCGCCAGTACGAGCAGCTGCAGATGCCGCAGCAATAGGTGCCAGCGGCGGCACCCGAGCGCTCGCACACCGCGATCCGCTGCTCGATGCCGTCCGTAGCCCGCTTCAGGGCGGCCTTGACCTCCTGCAGATTGACCTTGAGCAATAACAGCGCTCGGCAACCTTCCTCGCCGAGGATGTGCGCCGTGCCGGCCCGGGTGCGCAGTCTCTCGCCCGCAAACGTCGTGAGGCCGTCTGCAAAGTCCTGCGCCGTTGGGGCCGGCAAGCCTGCGTATGACCCAGGCTGTCCCTGGCGGGCGGCGATCCACACCGCAGTCTGCTCACGCTCGTTCGCGGACAGCACCCGTTTGTCGAAGAATGCCACGTTCATTGTGTCCAGCGTGGCATTCAGACTCGTGGAATGGACCAGCTTCATGACGCAAATTCTACAGAAAGGAAGACAATGAGTCACTTCACCAGTATTGAGACCCAGATCCGGGACGTGTCCGCGCTGCGGGCCGCCTGTCAGGAGATGGGGTTGAGCATCGAAGCCAACGCCCAGGCCCGGGGCTACAGCAGCAACAAGACCAAGGGCGACCTCGTCATCCGCCTCAAGGGGCCGTATGACATCGCCGTGAACCGGCAGCAGGACGGTACCTTCGGGCTGACCTGTGACTGGTGGGACGGCCACGTCGAGCGGGAGGTGGGCGCCAAGTTCGGCCGGCTGCTCCAGCTCTACGGAGTCTGCAAGGCACAGGCCGAGGCGCGGCGCAAGGGCTACACGACCCGGCGGCAGACGCTCGGCGACGGAAGCATCAAGCTCGTGATCGGAGGTGTGGCATGAAGACGATCGAAGTCATCGTCAACACCGACGGCACGCTCAAGATCGACGCCGTGGGCTTTGCAGGCCCGGATTGCGAGAAGGCCACCCGGTTCCTTGAGGAGGCGCTGAGCAAGACGACGGGCAGAACCAGGAAGCCCGAGCATTACAGGCAGGTACAGCGCCGGCAGCAGGTGGGTGGATGAGCATCGCCATCACCTTCACCCCCGACGGTACCGGCCATGCCCTCTATACCGAGGCGGTCGACCTGACCGCCCTCGGTTCGTTAAGCATCCAGAGGGCCACCACCATCGAGTTCGACAACAACAGCCAGTACTGGCGCGTCCGGGATCCGACAGGATTCCCGCTCTTCAACAGTCCCAGCCGGCAATCCTGCCTGGACTGGGAGCGCCGGTATCTTCAAGCCAAGGAGGATCAAGAGCATGAACTACAGTACCGCCTTGATACAACTGCCGCTGGTATGCGAGGCCGGCGTCCACAGGATTGCGTCCCCGGCTGACGCCTACCGCGTTTGCGCCGACATTGCGTGCTTGGCACAGGAGTCATTCCACGTCCTGAGCCTCAACGCCAAGAACCGGCTTATCAACCGGCATCTGATTACCCTGGGGCTGGCCGATGCCACGTCCGCGCATCCACGTGAGATTTTCCGGGCGGCGATCCAGGACGGCGCATCGGGGGTGATTGTCGTTCACAACCACCCGTCGGGCGACCCGGCCCCAAGCAGTGAAGACCTGCGCATCACCCGGCAGCTCGTCGATGCTGGCAGGATTGTCGACATCCGGGTGCTGGATCATGTGATCGTCGGCCGGCCGGGCTCGCCCGTTGGCGATCAGCCAGGCCATCCGGGCTACCTGTCGCTGCGCGAAAGCGGCCTGGTCGCGTTCGCGTGACAACATCATCGACGGAGCTGAAGCATCGCACTGAAAGGAGGAGCAAGCATGGCCGGAAAACCGATCAGGTCCGCATTTGAAGATCTGGTCTGCGCTTTCGAGGGCAACCGCGTCTTCGCGCACCTGCACCCTTATGACCTCTACCGGGCATGGCTCGAAGCCGTCTGGGCGTTCCTGAACGCGGCGCATGACCCGGCCGGATTCAGGGAGCGCCTGGACCGGTACACGCGTGATCAGGGCGAGGAGTTCGGGCGGCTGCTGGGCCTCTACACCGACGCCGTCGGGGCGGCTCCGTTCCGGGATTTGCTGGGCGAGCTCTTCATGCGCCTGGACGTCAACTCGGCCCGCGCCGGACAGTACTTCACCCCCTGGAACATCGCGGTGATGATGGCCCGCATGCAGTTCGACCCTGCAGGCTTCGAGCGGCTGGCGGCCGGGAAGGGCTGCGTGACCGTCTGCGATCCGGCCGTCGGTTCCGGCGTCATGCTGCTGGCCTATGCCAAGGTCGTGCACGAGGCGCTGGGTCGGCCGGGTTTGGCCAAGGTGCGCTTCTACGGCGCCGACATCGACGAGCGCTGCATTAACATGTGCCGGATCCAGCTCAGGATGAACGGGCTCGATGATGTAGGTCGCATGGCCAGGCTGATCGGTGCCTTGGGAACGACTGCCCCGGAACTGGTTGTGACGCTGAAACCCGGCCGGCAACTGGCATTGCCGGGCATCGCTGTATAGGTGTAAGTCAACACACAGGAACCTGGCCCGCCCTGCATACGTGGAGCGGGCTTTTCATCTTCAAGGAGAACCATGGAACACTCAAGCATCAATCTGGAGTACCGTGAGGGGACGAGCGACAAGGTATACCGGGCCGCCATCGAGCCGTCCGGGGACGGCTATGTCGTCAACTTCGCCTACGGGCGCCGGGGTTCGACGATGAACACGGGCACCAAGACCGCGACACCTGTGTCGCTTGCGGAGGCAACCGGCATCTACACGAAGCTGGTGAGATCAAAGATCGCCAAGGGGTACCGGGCCGTGGGCACGGGCAGTGTCGGGCCGGTCGTTCCGAATGCCGGGCACGAGGATACGGGATTGCGGCCGCAACTGCTGAACCCCGTCGCGGAGGAGGAGATCGAGCCCTACCTCCGCGACAGCAACTGGTGCGCGCAGGAGAAGTTCGACGGCAGGCGCATGCTGCTGGTCAAGGGCTCCGGGGGCGCTTTCGCGGCGGCCAACCGCAGGGGCCGGCTCGTGGCGTGTCCCGAGGCCGTGCGGGCCGCGGTGGCTGAGGTGCCGGGGCCGTTCGTGCTCGACGGCGAACTCGTGGGCGAGAAATTCCACGCCTTCGACCTGCTGGCAGCGGCCGACAACCGGCGCGGCGCGCCCTATTCCGAGCGCCTGGCGGAGCTTGAGTCCGGGTTCGGCGCGATCGACTGCGCCGCGTTCGCCGTCGTGCCGACTGTTTTCGGCGCTTCGGCCAAGAAGGCGTTTGTGGAAGGGCTGCGGGCCGCCGAAAAGGAGGGCGCGGTCTTCAAGGACCTGCGCGCATGCTGGTCGGCCGGGCGCCCCGCAAGCGGAGGCCCCGCGCTCAAGCTCAAGTTCTGGGCGAGCTGCTCGTGCATGGTATTGCGGGTAAACAACCGCCGCAGCGTCGAGCTGGCTCTGAGCGGCCGTCCGGTCGGCAACGTCACGATCCCGCCCAACCACGATCTGCCGGCACCCGGCCAGGTCGTCGAGATCCGCTATCTGTACGTCACCGGGCCGGGCGGCTCGCTTTATCAGCCCGTGTACCAGGGTGTACGCGATGACATCGATCCTATTGACTGCACCTTCGAAAAGCAGCGCCTCAAGTGCAAGCCGCAGGATGAGGATCAGGACGCGATGGATTTGTCGGCTGCATGACGCAGCCGATGCGCTTTTCACAACCCCAACCGAAAGGAAGAGTATGACCCTGAATCAACTCATCTGCCGTGCGGCGTCCGTCTACCCGGACGCGGCGGTGCTGGAGTACTTCGACCTGGAACACGAAGAACTCGTGGAAGATGCCGGGGGCGGCGACACGCTGGCGCTTTTCATCGCCCAGGAACTGGCGGACACCTATGATCCCGACGCCTCCGACGGCGAGCAGGTCGCGTCGGCGGTACGGACAATTCAGAGGGCCGCCGACGAGCTTGGCGCTGTTGCGCATGCGCTCAGCGACTTGGCGGTGGAGACTGCGGAAAGGCGGGCAGCGTGAGCAGGTCGTACGAGATGCGGGTGATGGTCCGCGGGTACAAGCCCGGGCGATTGGGCGATATCTGCGGGGCGCTGCACGCCCAGTGGGACTTCGATCCGGCGGAGTTCCCGCTCGGCGAAGTACCGCCGCCAGCAGAGCTGGACGTGTCCGGGACGGACAACCTCTGCGGCGGTATGAGCGCCGATGAGATGGCCGACCGGCTGGCGCACGCGGTCTGGGCAGCCAACGGGGCGTACTGCGCTGTGGAAGTCTGGAGTACCTTCCTGGACGTGGTACCGCCGTCGGACGTCCATACGTGGAACGACGGCGACTATCAGGGATGGATCGAACAAGGAGGGCCTGGCGATGGACAGCATTTCGATAGCCTTCAGGAAGCCGACGCAGAGCCTGGGCCGTAACGGCGTAATGAAAAGGCACAAGCAAAGAAAGGACCTGCCTTATGAAGCCCGTAAAACTAGAAGGTGTTCGGGTCACGAGACAGACCGAGGGCCACACCTGCGGCTTCTGTGCGGCCAGCACGGTCTACCGGTATTACGGCCTCAGTCCGCGG
>CAZYRQ010000123.1:0-5794 GCA_964649455.1 uncultured Lentisphaerales bacterium | reverse complement strand
ACGGCATGCGCTACCTGCTGGCAGTGGAGCGGTCGGTGGCGCCCGGTTCCTGGGCCCTGTACCGTGACGGCGACGTCCTCGCCGCGCGGCCCTTCGGCGCTGCGGAGCCGCGCGCGCCGGCTTGGGTCGCGGAGCTTATGGGGGGGCTCGCCGCGCTGGACGTCGCTCCATCCGCGCTGACGTCGCTCGTCGTGGGCACCGGCCCCGGCTCCTTTTCGGGCATCCGGGCGGCGATCGCCGCCCTGCAGGGCCTCGCCCTGCCGCGCGCGATCCCGCTGCACGGGCTACCCAGCGCGGCAGGCCTGGCGGACGGCTACCTGCGGCGGACAGGGCAGGCCTGCGCCGCGGTCGTCGGGGACGCGCGGCGTCACCGGCTCTGGTGCGCCGTCTACCGGCGGTCGCCGGACGGAACGCTCCGGCTGGCAGCGACCGACGCTCCGCCCGCCCACGCGGGCGACGACTTCGTTCTGTGCGAGTTGGCCACGCTGGGCGGGCTGGTGCCGCCGGATGCGCGCATCGTCACGCCCGACGGCGCGCGGCTGGCCGTCGGACTCGCGGGCCTGCGCCTCGGATGCGGCCTGCCAATCGAGACGCTGACGCCGACGGCCGCCGATCTCGGTGCGCTCTTCCAGGCGCTCGGCTCGACCGCCCCTTGCGACCCCGTCCCGGTCTACCTGCACCCGGCCGTGGGGTGAGGGGCGTGGCTTCGGCAGCCTGCTGCGGACGCCATGGATGTCGTCCCTCCACTTGCAATCAACAGCCATTTTGTTGAATTCTGGAGGGGCAAGCTCCGTCCCGACCGAGTGATGCAAGGGCACGAAAAAACCCGGGCGCGCTTTGGCGCGTCCGGGTTCCTGTGGGCAAGTGGCCCGTAAGGGCCACGCGCGCCTACCAGCGCTCGCTGCGTCCGCCGCGGTCGCCGCCGCGTCCGCCACGGTCACCGCGGTCGCCGCCGCGGAAGCCGCCGCCGCCACCGCCACCGCCACCGCGGCGATCCTCGCGCGGCTTGGGCTGCGACTCGTTGACCCGCAGGGCGCGGCCCTGGAAGTCCTGCCCGTTGATGGCCTCGATGGCCTTCTGGGCGCCGTCGCGATCCGGCATCTCGACGAAGCCGAAGCCCTTGGACTGGCCGGAGATACGATCCATCACGACGCGGGCGGAGGTCACTTCGCCGTGCGCCGAGAAGAGATCCCGGAGGTCGTCATCCGTGGTCTTGTAGGCGAGATTGCCAACGTAGATGTCCATGTGTCTGTTCCTCTGTTCCTTGTAGCTTGCCGTGTCAGTGTGCCGTTGTGTGTGCGTGGTTAGTCTGCTCGGAACCGCTCCTGGCACGGAAGCCGGATTCCTGAGGCATGTCCTGCATGCCGTTGCGATGTGACCTGGGCCAGAACACGACATCCGGGGAGGGAGACATCGAAAGAAACGTGCTGTCAAGTGAAAGGGCCTTGGGGGACTGGCGCCGCGTGGCGGCACCCCTTTCCGTGTCCCAGAAGGCTGCCGCAAGGGCGGCAACCTCCTGAAAAGAACCCCGGATGCCATGCGCGCCCGGGGTTCAAACCGACGTGCCGGTCAAACCGCACTTCTACCAGCGGTCCTCGCCGCCGCGCCCGCCGCGGCCGCCACGGTCGCCGCCGCGGAAGCCGCCGCCGCCGCCGCCGCCGCGACGTTCCTCGCGGGGCTTGGGCTGCGACTCGTTCACGCGGAGCTTGCGCCCCTGCAGATCCTGGCCATTGATGGCGTCGATCGCCTTCTGGGCGGCATCACGATCCGGCATCTCGACGAACCCGAAACCCTTCGACTGACCCGAGACGCGGTCGGTCACGACGCGCGCCGATGTGACTTCCCCGTGGGCGGAGAAAAGCGTACGGAGATCATCATCCGTGGTCTGGTACGCGAGATTGCCGACATAGATGTCCATGCCTAACTGTCCTCTGTTCTTTGCCGTGTTAACGTGCCATGGTCTGTTCTGTGGTTGTTGTTGACGTTCGGATCCGGGCTCTGGCACCAGCCGGATCCTTAGGCATGTACAGCATGCCGTTGCGTCGTCATCTGGCCCGGACACACGACTTCCGGGTAGCGGGACGGCGAAAATGAAAAAACACGGGAGACCGGTTCACAGTGAAGCGGGGGGAGGATCAGCCGACACAGGACGGCGGGGAATGGCAGAATGCGCGGCATAGGGAATCAGCGTTGAGGCGAAACCGAAACAGAAGTGATAGATTTTTCCAGCCGAAACCGCATAGCTGCCAGAGGCACGTCGCAGGCCAATCAAAGACCTGATATGGCCAACGAGGGTGACTATAGCGGATTCCGTGCGTGTGTGCAAATGTTTTTTTTTCAGAGGTTTATTTTTTATTTTTAAGTTCTGAATGCGCACTCTGTCCAAGTTGCAGCGCCTTCGCCCACTGGGCCTCGAGGCGCTTGGCGCTGACGGGGCACGGCGCCTTGAGCTCCTGGGCGAAGCAGGAGACGCGGAACGCCTCGACCATCCAGCGGTACTCATCGAGCGCCAGTCGGTCGTGCCGGCGCGGCGGATCGGCCGTGGCGAGATCGAGGTACCGTGACCAGAAGGGCGCGACCTCGGCCATCTTGCGCGCATCGGCGGCGCCATTGACCGCCAGTCGTTCCAGGCGCAACCGCTGCGCCTCGAAGTAGCGGAAGTAGTGCTGCAGGCGGGCGCGCGGCACGTAGCGTACAAAACCGGGGAAGACAAGCCAGGCAAGCTGCTCCTGCATGTCCGCCACGGCTGTTGGCGAGCCGTTGACAGCATTGAGGGCCGCGTGTCGCTCGGCCGCCAGCGCGACGATGCCCGTCACCAGCGTCTGCCACTCGCGCTGCGCGGCAATCAGCCGGCTGCGGCCCTGCGCCAGCCGCGCGGCGAACGCCGCGGGTGTGCGCACGTCGGGCTGGCCGTCGAGAAACACGTCGGCCACCAGCGCCAGCGCCAGGTCGTCGGCCACCTGTTCCGGCGCGTAGCCGATCTGGCGCAGGAAGAACCCGGCCTGCATGGGCCAAGCCGGCAGCCGCGCCAGGCGCCGCGCCTCGCTGCCCAACGCCAGCAGCAGCAGACGCCGCACGCCGTCGTGGTGGACGGTGCGTGCCTGCGCGGGCTCCGCGAAGAGACGCAGACTGACCGACGCGCCCTGATCCACCAGCACGGGATAGTTAACCAGTGGCCAGCCTGCGCGGCCGACATCCACCTGCTCAGGCAGCGATCCGCACGTCCAGTCCACAAGGCCGTCCTGCCGCCACGGCTCCGTGCCGGTCGCCGGAGCGGCCGCCGTCTCCACGACGCCCGCCTCGCGCAGCACCGCCTCGAGGTCACGACCGGCCGCCAGGGTCGTCCCCTTCTCATCCACGACCGCAAACCGCACGCGCAGGTGCGGCGGCATCTGTTCCTCGGGCCACAGCCCGTCCGCGACACGGACACCGAAGGTCTCTTGCAGAAGGCCGGTCAGCGCCATGGCCAGCGGTTCGCGCCCCGGCCGCAGGCGGCCGAGGCAGCGCGGCAGCGCCTCGTCCATCGGCCCGAGCGCCCGCCGTTGCGAGGCCGCGAGGCGGCCGAGCATCCACTGCACCTTCTCCGACAGGGCGCCAGGCACCAGCCAGTCGGCCGGCCAAAGGCGTAGCAGGGGCGCCTCCTCCCGCGTCACGGTGCAGGTGATGCCGTCGTCATCCTCCCCGTAGGCGTGGCGGTACGTGAGCGGCAGGCGGGCCTCGCCGATGCGCAGGGTGTCGGGGAAGCCCGCGGCCGCGTCGTCGTCCACCATCCACTCGTCGGGTTTCAGGCGCAGGGCCTCGGTCTCCGCGCGCGGCGCGCGGCGCAGCCACGTGCGGAGGGCATCGGCCGAGTTGATGTCCGGCGGCAGGCGTCCGTCGAAGAAGGCGACCAGGCGCTCCTCGTCGAGCAGCTGTCCCTGGCGGCGCCGCTTCTCCTCGCGCAGCCGGATCGCGGCCAGCAGCTCCTGGTTCTCGCGCACGAGCGGCGGCGGACGTGGAAAGTCGCCGGCGACCAGGCCGTGCCGGATGAAGAGGTCGCGGCAGACGGCCGGTTCGATGCGCGTGTAGTCGCAGCGCCGGCCCTCGACGATCACCAGTCCGAAGAGCGTCACCCGTTCGGTGGCGCGGACGAATCCGTGCTCGGCGTCCCAGGCCGGCGAATGGTAGCTGCGCTTGCAGCGGTCGCCGGCCAGTCCCTCGATCCATCGCGGGTCGATGGCCGCCGCCTCGCGGGCGTAGAGCCGCGAGGTGTCGACCAGCTCGCCGGCCATGAGCCATTCGGGCTGGCGCTTGAAGAGTCCCGAGCCGGGAAAGACCGAGAAGCGCAGGCCGCGCGCGCCGCGGTAGTCGCCGGCCTCGGGATCGCGGTGGCCGATGCGCCCCAGCAGGCCCGTCAGCAGGGCGCGGTGCAGGCCGTCGTCGCCGCCGCGGTCCGACTCGACCGCCAGACCGAGCCGCCGGCAGAGCGTCTCGAGCTGGTCGCGCAGGTCGCGCCACTCGCGCATCTTGGCGAAGGAGAGGAAGTGCTCGCGGCAGAGGCGGCGGGCGACCTGCTGCGAGGCGCCCCGGGTGGCGTCGTCCCACCAGCGCCAGAGCTTCAGGAGCGCGGCGAAATCGGACGCGGGCGTCTGCCACGCGGCGTGCGCGCGGTCGGCCTCGGCCTGCTGCTCGATGGGACGGCGGCGCGGGTCGTCGCAGGCCAGCGAGGCGACGACCGTGAGCGCGTCGCGCAGCGCCTCCTCGCGGTGCCCGGCCAGCAGCATGCGGGCGAGGCGCGGCTCGACCGGCATGCTGGCGAGCTGCCGGCCGGCCGGCGTCAGCCTCGGCGCGCCGCCGTGCGGTGGCGGCTCCACCGCCCCCAGCTCGTCGAGCTCGCGCAAACCCTCGCGGATCATGGCCGGCGCGGGCGGATCCAGGAAGGGAAACTGCGTGATGTCGCCCAGGCCCAGGTCGAGCATCGTCAGCATGACGCCCGCCAGGCTGGAGCGGAGGATCTCGGGGTCGGTGTAGGGATCGCGCCGCTGGTAATCGGCCTCGCCGTAGAGGCGGATGCAGATGCCGGGGCCGACGCGCCCGCAGCGGCCCGCGCGCTGGCGGGCGCTGGCCTGGGAGATGGCCTCGATCTGGAGCCGCTGCACCTGCGTGCGGTGGACATAGCGGCTGATGCGCGCCAGACCGGAGTCGATGACGTAGCGGATGCCGGGAAGAGTCACAGAGGTCTCGGCCACGTTGGTGGAGAGGATCACGCGGCGTCCCTCGGCGGGATGGAAGGCGCGCTGCTGTTCGGCGACCGGCAGCGAGGCCATCAGGGGAATGATTGCGGTTCCGGGCAGCCGGCGCCCCGTCAGGACGGCGGCGGCTTCGCGGATATCGCGTTCGCCGGGCAGGAAGACCAGGATGTCGCCGGGGCCGGCGGAGACCAGCTCCTCGACGGACTGGGCGATGAGGCGCGGCAGGTCCGGGTCGTCGTCCCCGGGCTCGCGGTAGCGGATCTCGATCGGGTGCAGTCGGCCCGGGATGGAGAGTGTCGGGGCGCCGCCGAAGAACTCGGAGAAGCGTCCTGCGTCCAGCGTGGCCGAGCTGACGACGACCCGCAGTCCAGGCCGACGCGGCAGGATGCGCTTTACCAGGCCGAGGAGGAAGTCGATGTTCAGGGAGCGCTCGTGGGCCTCGTCGATAATCAGCGTGTCGTAGGCCTCCAGCAGGGGCGAGGCCCGCGTTTCGGCGAGGAGGATGCCATCGGTCATGAACTTGATGCGCGAGGCGCGGCCGAGCCGGCGCTCGAAGCGGTGCT
>CAZYRQ010000122.1:0-5808 GCA_964649455.1 uncultured Lentisphaerales bacterium | reverse complement strand
GAGCCTCGACGAACTCAACGAGCTCGATCCCACCCTGCAACGCGCCAAGTCGGCCTCCCTACCGCGCAAGCCACGCGCGAAGCCGGAACCCGCAGCGGAAACGCCTTCGGCGGCCCCTGTGACGGAAACGCCGCCGACAGACCCTGCGGCGATGTCGGACGAGACGGAACCGCGATCCCAGCCAGCGGCCGGCGCCGCCGACGAACTGGCCATGCTGGCCGGTTCCGGGGAACAGGAGGCCCTCCAGGCCGCCCAGGCCGCCGACCCCGTCTTCGTTCCCCCGGAGGCATAGTCCAACGGCATCCATGCATAGATTCGCCCAGCACCCGTGCCGACTGCTGAGTTTTTGAAGCAGAGACGCAAAGTGTGGGGGAGTGTGGGGGTATTGGAGTGTGGGGGTATTCCCACCACCCCCGAATGCACGCGGCCCACTGGTCGCGCAGTTCGCTGCCCGTCAAATTCTGACGCGCGTTCCATGCTTCAGCTCGTCATCCAACCGATATTTCCAGGTAGCCATGTCGACTGACCGGAGAAGCGCCTCATCATATCCATCGTTGGAGTGGCATCATCTCGCTCTCGTCCTCGTTTTTCGGAACACTACCCGCCACGCGCGACGGTCAGCGCCCAGACGCGCCAGGCCCCCGCGCGCTTTAAGCTGCGAGCGGCCTCGTGCAGCGTCGCCCCGGTCGTCATCACGTCGTCGATCAACAGCAGCGTACGGCCCCGCACCCATTCGGGATGCGGAACCTGGAAGGCCCCGGCAACATTCCGGCGCCGCGCCGGCGCGCTGAGTCGGGTCTGCGTGGGCGTGGCCCGGCTCCGCAGAAGCACCGCCGGGGCCGTTGCGAGCCCGAGGCGGCGCGCGAGCGCCCCGGCCAGCAGCGCGGACTGGTTGTAGCCGCGACGGCGCAGGCGGCCCGTGTGCAGCGGCACGGGCAGCACGAGGTCGATCTGCGGGGGATCGTAGTAGGTGCGCAAGGCCCCCTCGAGAAAATCCACCAGATCGGCACGGAGCCAGGTTGCGCTGTTGTACTTGAACGCGTGCAGCAGGGCGCGGATGCCGCCGCGGAACGGAGCGGCCGTGCGCGCCAGGTCAAAGGCGGGCGGCGTACGACGGCAGACATCGCAGAGGAACGGCCCGTCGACCCGCCCCTCGGGAACGAGGCCGCAGTGACGGCAGAGGGCCTCGTCGACGGTATGCAGCGGCAGCCGCGCGAAGCAGCGCCAGCAGATCAGGCGTCCGGGACGGTCGGAGACTTCGTTGCACAAGGGACAGAGCCGGGGGTAGATGAGATCCAGTAGGCGCTCCAGGCCGTCCGACAGCCGTCGGCCGAAGGCACGCGTTGCCGCCTCCGCGTCGACCGCGGTGTGGATGGAGGACGCCTCGCTTGCTTCGACCGCCGACATGGCTCAGTGGGTCATGGCATAGACCAGCAGGTTCATGCCCAGCGCCACGCCGCTCGGGCCCTCGTAGGCGCGCGCCAGCGGATAGTCGCAGCCGCTCCAGGCGCAGGCCAGGTCAATGGGACTGTAGATCACGCGCAGATCGCCATCGAGCGCGATGGCCTCCAGCAGAGCCCCCTGCGGGGCCGGATTGGCCTTCACCACGGCCGGCGTGAAGCGTACGTCGTCCACCGGGCGGCAGGCGCCCAGCAGCGGATGGTCCGGCGGCACGGGCGCCAGTTCGCTGCCGGGCAGCAATTGCGCCAGTTCGCGGCGCACGGCCTGGTCGAAGGTGGACAGGCCCAGCCCGTTGTTGATCAGCAGCGTGCCGCCGCGCGCGAGGAACTGACGCAGCGCTCCGCGGGTGGGCTCGTCCCAGACGAAGGTGTCGAGGCCCTCCAGGTAGAGGAACGGGAACGGTTCCAGCGACTCTCGTGACGGATCCACGGCCACGCGCTTGAGGCTCACGCCCAGCGAAGTCTCGGCCCGCAGGCGTCGCAGCAGCGCGGTCGCCGCGCCAGGGTGTACGTTCCACGCGCCGCCGTGACGGAGCTGCGCGAAGACCAGCTCGTCGGTCGGGTTCTGCTCGTCCCGCATGCCGAAGAGCTCCGGCCGCGCCTCGGATCGCGCCGCCTCGGCATAGCCGACCGCGTAGGCCACCAGGTTGATCCCCAGGCGGGTGGCCGAGTCGACATCATAGTAGACTGCCTGATCGAGCAGCGGCACGTCGTGGTCGTCCCAGCCGCATCCGAGGCCGATCGGCGATACGAGGCAGGCGATGCGGCTGCCCACGTAGATCCCCTCGATTTGCGGGGCGGTGATCTCCGGTCGGCGCGGCACGGCCACCGTCCGCGCGTCGGCCAGCATGCTGAAAAGCGGATGGTCGAGCGGCACCGGCCGCAGCGGCTCGCCGGGCACGAGCCGAGTGGCCAGCTCGCGGGCCGACGCCAGGAAGTAGGGCGAGCCGGCGATCGAATCGAACACCACCATGCCCCCGCGCAGCAGGTAGTCCTGCAGCAGCTTCACCTGCTCGTCGGTCGGCCGCAGCGTGCGCACGCCGCTCAGGAAGAGCACCGGCGTCGCCTGCGGATCGCCGTCGAAGGCATTCAGCGAGACGGCCTGCGAGCCGTAGCCGAGGCCGAACCAGCGCCCCGCCTTGCGCATGAGCTGGGCGAGGTCGTCGGGACAGAGGTTCCAGTCGGCGATCTGGCGCGTCTCGCCGCCGGCGTAGCGGTACTCGGCCGACTCGCCCCAGACGACCTTGCCGATCAGCAGCGGCGCCTTCGGCTCGCGCTTGCGCTCGCTGCGCCGGATGGGCGTCGCGGGCAGCGGCAGCGGCGGCACCCCCTCGCCGCCGGAGATGCGCTTGGGGGCCGCCTGCGGCGGCAGGCCCAGCGGCACCAGCCACTCGTTCTCGTCGGCCATCAGCCGCGCGCCGGGGAGCAACCCCAGCGCCAGCAGCAGCGCGCACGCGCCGCCTCTGCCCTTGCGGCACCCGTGCAGAGGTCTGATCATGGCGATCCTCCGGAAGCCTGGCCGGTCGGCGGCTCGGCCTGCAGCAGGGCGGACGCCTCGCTGTAGGGGAACTCCGCCTCCAGGCGGAGCCGCGCCGCTTCGGCCTCCTCATTTAACCCCATTGTCCGGCAGATTTCAACGGTTTTCCGCAGCAGATCGGCCTGCCGCGGTCCGGCAGGGGCGACGGCCCCCAGGCGGCGCGCCTGCGCCAGCGCGACTTGCAATTCGCCGCGCTGGTGGAAAACTTCGATCAGCAGCAGACCGGTCTCGAGCTCCATGCGCGTGAGCGGCCGTTCCCATTCCAGGGCACGCAAGGTGCTTTCGGCGGCCTCGTACTCCCGCATCCGCAGATAGGCCCGGGCGCGCTCCAGACGCGCCGCCCGCCGGACTTCAAAGGCCGTGTCGTCGGCCGCGACGGTGCCGCCGGCCTCCTGGTAGCGGCGGGCGGCCGCGTCGCGGTCGCCCGCGGCGGCGGCGGCATCGCCGCGGTAGATGAGCAGCAGCCTCCGGTCGCCGTCACCCAGGTGCGCCGTGCGGCACGCCTGCAGCAGGCCCAGCGCCTCCCCAAGTCCGCCGCCCGTGTGGATCAGCAGGCCGGCCAGGTGCAGTTGCGTGCGGGCCACCAGGTCGTCCGCCGCACCCGGACAGGCGATCACGGCGCGCCAGCACCGGGCAGCCGCGTCATAGCGCCGCACGGCGGGTGATTGAAAGTGGTAGCCCAGCCGGTAGAGCGGCTGGAGCTGGTCGGCGGAAAACGCCGCCAGGCGGCCCAGCGCCACCGCGCCGAAGGTTGTCAGCAGCGGTGCCGCCTGCACCGTGTCGGCCAGCAGGATGGCCTGGCAGAGATCCGCAAGCGGCAGGGAGACGCCGGACTCGATCACGCCCGCCGCCTGCAGGCGGGCAAAGGCCTCGTCGTCGAAGGCGTGCTGCTGCAGCCCCACCGGATGCACCCGGATCCGCCGGCTCAGCCGGCCGGCGACCTGCCCGTCGCGGAGCACCTCGAGCGTGACCTCGCGCACGCCGGGCGTATAGAAGAGGTGCGTCCATTCGGGCCCCGTGCCGGACGCGCCATCGTCGGCCCGCCAGACATAGCGCGTCCCGCCGTCGGCCGGCGCCAGGACACGCAGGCGAACCAGGATCCAGCATTGATCGTCCGTGGCGAAGTGCCGCACCATCTCCCCGCCGAAGGCCGCTACGGCCTGCGCCGCAACAGAGGCGGAGACGCCCGTGATCCGCGTCGCGCCGACCGGCGCGAAGGCATCAGCCGGAATGGGCACCAGACGCGGCGCTTCCGGCGGCTGCCAGTAGGCACCGACCAGGAACTCGGGATCCTTCTGCGCGTTGAGTAGGGTGAGCTTGCAGAGGCCGCGCGGCAGCGTGACCTCGCCGCTGTGCTCACCGCGCTCGCCGCCGACGAGGTTGTGCCAGCCGCCCCAAGACGCGACGAGGTGGTCGTTGACCAGCAGGAAGGAGGCGTCGTCGGTCACCGTCGCGAAGCGGTAGCGACCCGCCGTCTCGATTCGCAGCCAGCCGTCGTAGCGCGCCAGCAGCGGCGTGGCGGAACCGTGCGGATGGAGCCCGTGGAAGATCCGGTCGACTGCGGACCGTCCCAGCACCGGAGTGCCGAGCGCCCAGAGCCGCTGGAAGTCGTCCAGCGTCGTCACGTCGCCGGGGGGAAGGGCGCGGGTCTCCAGCAGGACGCCCGCGCGCGCCGCCCAGGTGGCAATGAGCGGCGCCGACGATACGCTTTCTTCGATGCGCACCCGCCAGCGTCGGCCGTCGCTGGCCGCGAACCGGATGCGCCAGGGATCGTGCGGCGCACGCCAGACCACTTCCTGCGGCACGACATCGCCACGCTCGTCGAAGACGGTCGCGGTCGGCTCGCCGGACGAGAGGCCGAAGGGATGGACAACGGCATCGGCCACTGCGGCTGCTGCGTCGCCTTCGCGCTCGACGAGGAATTCGCAGAAGGCGCCTGCGGTTGGGCGCGCGCCCAGCAGCATTATCCCCAGGCACAGCGAAAGGACACGCGCGCAGCACGCGCCTTCCCGGACACCGAACGGATGGAATGGAACCCGCATGGCAGGCTGACGCACTGCATAAACCGTGCCGGAAGTTTGCAGCCGCCATGGGGCCTCACGCGAAGACGCGAAAACGTGGGGCGGGCGGGAGATATAATGCAGAGACCTAGAGTGGGTGGGAGAGTGTAGGAGTGTGGGAGTGGCGCCAGCACCCTTCTGGGGGCGCGGTCTCATAGATCCCGCGCTACTTGGCTGGCGTCGCTCCAAAGTAGAACAGGACGTATCGGATCGGTCGCCGTTGTTGGAGGTCGCTCCCTCTCCTCCAGTGTCAGAATTTGCGTCGCACGAAGGCCCTTGCCCTTATACCCCATGATCTCCGTCTCAAGGGCACCCTTGAATCGTATGGTGTAGGTCTTGTCCTGCACGAACGAGAACCCAAGGTCGCGGATCTCGCTATTGCGCCACCAGACAACAATTTCCTCCCCTTCCGCGTCATCCGCGAAATCCGTAGCTCGCCTCTCCCGCGCAGCGAAACAGCTCTCCTCCCCTTCCGCGTCATCCGCGAAATCCGTAGCTTCCATCTTCGCGCCGTCGCGTGAGACCCCCAGAGATCTCGGGGACGAGGACGATCCAGCGTCCCGCCCATCCATCATGCGCGCCCCCGCGCTCCCCCTGTGGCCAACCGAATACCTAAATGGGCGTGGCTACAAAGAGCGAAAACGCCACCCGGGGTTGCCGGGTGGCGTCGTGGCGCGCGGCTTGTCAAGCTAGAATTCCATCGAGGCGGCGTTGTCGCCCGAGGTGAACGTCATCTTCTTGATGTTCAGCT
>CAZYRQ010000121.1:4047-5883 GCA_964649455.1 uncultured Lentisphaerales bacterium | reverse complement strand
CGGCCGTAAGTGCGCAGCGTGTCCGCGTAGGCCAGGCCGACGGGCGCGATCTGGGTGCGCACCATCCGCAGGGCGCAGGCGGCCTCGATCAGGATCGCCTTGTCGTAGGTCTCGGTGTAGATCTCGTACCGCGACAGGAGCTCGCGGTCCGTGAAGACGCCGTACTGCTTGAAGAGCGCCACCGCGGCGGGGCTCCGGAGCGCCTCGAGCGCCTCGGGCGTGGTCATCGCGCACGGCAGGCCGCGGCGCGCGGCCTCGGTGCGCCAGGCGGCGCTGTAGTTGTCGCCGTCGAAGAGGATGCGCTGGTGCTTCTTGAATAACTGTTTTAGCACCGCGCCGAGCGCGGCGTTGAAGGCCTCGCCCTGGGCCAGGCGCTTCTCGATCGCCGTGCAGACCTGGTCGATGCCCCAGGCGACGATCGTGTTCAGCGCCACGTTCGGTCCCGCGCAGCTCTGGTTGGAGCCGACGGCGCGGAACTCGAACTTGTTGCCCGTGAAGGCCAGCGGCGAGGTGCGGTTGCGGTCGGTCACGTCGCAGGGCAGCGGCGGGATCGTGGAGACGCCCACCTGGATCGTCCCGCCGCGCTTGCTCGACTTCGCGCCGCCGTTCTGCAGCTGCGCGAGGATGTCGGTGAGCTGCTCGCCGAGGAAGATCGACATGATGGCGGGGGGCGCCTCGTTGGCGCCGAGGCGGTGGTCGTTGCCGGCCGTCGCGACCGTCGCGCGCAGCAGGGCGGCGTAGGTGTCGACCCCCGCGACGATGGCCGCGATGGTCGCGAGGAACTTGGCGTTGTCGTGCGGCGTCTCGCCCGGGGAGAGCCAGTTCCGGCCGTCGGGGCCGGTCACGGACCAGTTGTTGTGCTTGCCCGAGCCGTTGATGCCGGCGAAGGGCTTCTCGTGCAGCAGGCAGACGAAGCCGTGCTTCTCGGCGACTTCCTGCAGCACCTGCATGGCGATCATGTTGTTGTCGGTCGCCAGGTTCTGGCGCTCGAAGACCGGCGCCAGCTCGAACTGGCCGGGCGCGACTTCGTTGTGGCGCGTCTTGGAGGGCACGCCGAGCCGCCAGAGCTCGGCATCGACCTCCGCCATGAAGGCCAGCACGCGCGGCCGCACATGGCCGAAGTAGTGGTCCTCCATCTGCTGGTGCCGTGCCGAGCGGCAGCCGAAGAGCGTGCGCCCGGTCTGCCGCAGGTCGGGGCGCCGCAGATAGTGCTCGCGCTCGATCAGGAAGTACTCCTGCTCGGGGCCGAGCGTCGCGAAGGCGTGGCCGGACTCCGCCACGCCGAAGAGCTTGGCCATGCGCTTGACCTGCTGCGCGAGCGCGTGGCCCGACCGCAGGAGCGGGGTCTTCTTGTCGAGCGCCTCGCCGTGGTAGCCGCAGAAGACGGTGGGGATGCAGAGCACCGCCACGCCGCGGGTCTCCTTGATGAAGGCCGGGCTGGTCGGATCCCACGCCGTGTAGCCGCGGGCCTCGAAGGTGGCGCGCAGGCCGCCCGAGGGAAAGCTCGAGGCGTCGGGCTCGCCCTGCGTGAGCTCGCGTCCGGAGAACTGCGACCGCACGCCGCCCTCGCCATCGGGCACGAAGAAGGCCTCGTGCTTCTCCGCCGTCGCGCCGGTCAGCGGCTGGAACCAGTGCGTGAAGTGCGTGGCCCCCTTCGACAGGGCCCAGGTCTTCATGGCGTCGGCGACCTCGTCGGCGATGGCCGGGTCGATGGCGTCGCCGCGGACGAAGGTGGCGTAGAGCGAGCGGTAGGTGGCGTCGGAGAGGTAGTTCCGCATCACGTCGATGCTGAACACGTTCTCGCCGAAGCCGCTCAGCAGGCGCTCGGGGTTCGGG
>CAZYRQ010000121.1:0-3947 GCA_964649455.1 uncultured Lentisphaerales bacterium | reverse complement strand
GAGGTCGGCGGCGGGCAGGGCGCTGGCCAGTCCCCAGGAGCAGGTCAGGCGGCTGTCGGGATCCCAGAGGTAGGGCGCGCGGCAACTCACCCCGGTGGCGTAGTCCTGGCCGTCGAGTCCGCTCCACTCCCGCGCGCGGCGGATCCCTTCCTCCACGGGCGTCGCGCCGGTGGGGGAGAGAAAGGCGCGCTGTGTGCCCCGTTCGCGCAGCAGGAGGGTCAGCGCGCGCGTGTCGATTCCGGCGAGGGCGGGGACATCGTGGGCCGCCAGCGCGGCCTGCAGCGACTCTTCGGCGCGCCAGCTGCTCGGCTCGTTGGCGTCGTGGATCAGCAGGCCGGAGGCGAAGAGCTGGCGCGACTCCCGGTCGGCGGCGTTGAGGCCCACGTTGCCGATCTCGGGACAGGTGAGTGTGACGAACTGGCCCGCATAGGAGGGATCCGACAGGATCTCCTGGTAGCCGGTCATGCCCGTGTTGAACACGGCCTCGCCGACGCACTCGCGCGGCGCGCCGATGGAATAGCCGCGGAATACGGTGCCATCCTGGAGGGCCAGGTAGGCGCGCCGCTCGCGGCGGGCCTTCCATTGCCAGCGATCATTGTGAGGAGACGGCGTCATGGAGTCCGCGTGGGGTTCGGCGTGTGGGTTCCGGGTTGCGGCGCGCGCGCGGCGCCGGGAGCCTTCAGGAGCGCGGGCGACTGGGCATGGTATTCCTGAAGCGTCTTGACCTTGATGTGGCCGCGCGAGGTCCGCAGCGCCTTGAGTCCGCTGATGGACCAGCGCAGGCCGTTGAGCGTCGTGGTCAGGGGCACGCCCCGGATCGTGGCATGGGCGCGCATGCGCACCTCGTCCCACATGGGGTCGGCGCCCGAGGTGGGGGTGCTGACCATCCAGCCGACGGACTGGGTCTCGACCAGGTCGATGGCGTTGGGGCGCCCCTTGGAGATGCGGAACACGGCGCGGGTATGCAGGCCCGCCTCCCAGAGCGCGGTGCTGGTGCCGAGCGTGGCATAGAGCTCGAAGCCCAGATGGAGCAGTTGCCGGGCCAGCGGCACGAGGTCAGGCTTGTCGGCGTCGCGGACGCTCACGAAGACGCTGCCTCGGTGTGGGAGGCGGTTGCCGGCGCCCATCTGGCTCTTGATATAGGCCAGTCCGCAGTCCGCGTCGATCCCCATGGCCTCGCCCGTCGATTTCATCTCGGGGGTCAGCACCACATCGATGCCGGGGAAGCGCGAGAAGGGGAAGACGGCCTCCTTGACGGCAAAGTGACCGGGCACGAACTCGCGGGTGAAGCCGAGGGCCGCCAGCGAGTCGCCCGCCATCACGCGCGCCGCCAGCTTGGCGAGGGGGATGCCCGTGACCTTGCACACGAACGGCACGGTCCGCGAGGCGCGGGGATTGACCTCGAGCACGAATACCTCGCCGTCCTGCACGGCGAACTGGATGTTCATCAGCCCGCGCACGTTCAGCGCCCGGGCGAGGGCATGGGTCTGGCTCCGGATCGCCGCCTTGACCGCCTTGCTCAGCGTCGGCGCGGGAATGATGCAGGCGCTGTCGCCGGAATGGATGCCGGCCAGCTCGACATGCTCCATGACGGCGCCGATCACGCTGGTCTCGCCGTCGGCGATGCAGTCGACGTCCACCTCCTGGGCATTCAGCAGGAAGCGGTCGATCAGGACGGGGCGGTTCTCCGAGACCTCGACCGCCGTGGCCATGTACTTGCGGAGGTTCTCGACATCGTGGACGATCACCATCGCCCGGCCGCCGAGGACGAAGCTGGGGCGCATCAGCACGGGAAAGCCGATCCGCGCGGCGATCGCCTCGGCCTGCCCGACGGTGGTGGCCAGGCCGTTGGGCGGCTGGCGCAGACCGAGACGGGTGGCCAGTTCCTGGAAGCCCTTGCGGTCCTCGGCGGCGTCGATGCTGTCGACCGGAGTGCCGATGATGTTGACGCCGTTCTCGGCCAGGGCGCGCGCCAGGTTGAGGGGCGTCTGGCCGCCGAACTGGACGATGGCGCCGGAGCAGCCCTCGGTCTGGTAGACGGCCAGCACGTCCTCGAGCGTCAGGGGCTCGAAGTAGAGGCGGTCGCTGGTGTCGTAGTCGGTGCTGACCGTCTCGGGGTTGCTGTTGACCATCACGCTGACGATGCCGGCGTCGCGCAGGGCGAAGCTGGCATGGACGCAGCAGTAGTCGAACTCGATGCCCTGCCCGATGCGGTTGGGGCCGCCGCCCAGGATCATCACCTTGCGGCGGGAGCCGGGCGAGTCCGGGACGCCGCCGCCGTCCACGCGGTCGGACGGCACGTCGGCCGCGAAGGTCGAATAGAAGTAGGGAGTGACGGCGCGGAATTCGGCGGCGCAGGTGTCGACCAGGCAGAAGGCGGGCCGCAGGCCGAGGCTCTCGCGCGCCCGGCGGACGTCGGCCTCGGTCGCGCCCAGCAGCCAGGCAATCTGCCGGTCGCCGTAGCCGAAGCTCTTGGCCTGGCGGAAGAGGGCGGCGTCGGCGGCCAGCCCGGCCAGCGACCCCGCCGAACGGATCTCGTCCTCGTAGGCCGCGAGTTCCTCCATGTGGCGCAGGAACCAGGGGTCGATGCGGCTGGCGGCGGCCACGCGCGCGACGCTCCAGCCGCGGCGGAAGGCCGCGCGCAGCAGAAAGATGCGGTTGGGATGGGGCCGGGCGAGCCCCGCCGCCAGCGCGTCGTCGTCCAGCCCCTCGAAGGGGGTGTCCTTGCCGTCGGCCCCGAAGCCGGCCCGTCCGGTCTCGAGCGAGCGCAGCGCCTTCTGCAGGCTCTCCTTGAAGGTCCGGCCGATGCTCATCGTCTCGCCGACCGACTTCATCTGGGTGCCGAGGGTGTCGTCGACCGGCTGGAACTTCTCGAAGGTGAAGCGCGGAATCTTGGTGACGACGTAGTCCAGCGCCGGCTCGAAACAGGCCGGGGTCTCGCGGGTGATGTCGTTGCGCAGTTCGTCGAGCGTGTAGCCGATGGCCAGCTTGGCGGCGATCTTGGCGATGGGGAACCCGGTCGCCTTGGAGGCCAGGGCGCTGGAGCGCGAGACGCGCGGGTTCATCTCGATGACCACCATCCGCCCCGTGGCCGGGTCGAGCGCGAACTGCACGTTGGAACCGCCGGTTGTCACGCCGACGGCCTGCATGACGGCCAGGGCGCCGTCGCGCATCCGCTGGTACTCCCGGTCGGTGAGCGTCTGGGCCGGCGCGACGGTGATCGAGTCGCCGGTGTGGACGCCCATCGGATCGAGGTTTTCGATCGAGCAGACGATCACGCAGTTGCCCCGGGCATCGCGCATGACCTCGAGCTCGAACTCCTTCCAGCCGGCGATCGACTCCTCGATCAGCACCTCGGAGGTGGGGCTGTAGAAGAGGCCGCGCCGCACGATCGCGTCAAAGGATTCATCGTCGTGGGCGGTGCCGCCGCCCGTGCCGCCCAGCGTGAAGCCGGGGCGGATGACCAGCGGGTAGCCGAACTGCCGGCGGAGGCGCCGGGCCTCCTCCAGCGAGTGCGCCGAGGCGCCCCGCGGCACCTCGAGACCGATCTCCCCCATGATCTGCTTGAACAGCCGACGGTCTTCCGCCCGCTCGATGGCCGCCGCCGAGGCGCCGATGAGTTCGACGCCGTATTTGTCCAGCACGCCGCTCCCGTGCAGTTCCATGGCCAGATTCAAGGCGGTCTGTCCGCCCAGCGTCGGCAGCAGGGCATCGGGACGCTCGCGCCGGATGATCGCCGCCACCACGTTGGCCGTCAACGGCTCGACATAGGTGCGGTCCGCGAACTCCGGGTCGGTCATGATCGTCGCGGGATTGCTGTTGACCAGGACGACGCGGTAGCCCTCCTCGCGCAGGGCCTTGCAGGCCTGCGCGCCGGCATAGTCGAACTCGCAGGCCTGCCCGATCACAATCGGGCCGGAACCGATCAGCAGGATCGTCTTGATGTC
>CAZYRQ010000120.1:0-5946 GCA_964649455.1 uncultured Lentisphaerales bacterium | reverse complement strand
CCATGTTGAACCCCGCCTCGAAGCAGAGCAGGATCGTCAGGCCCAGGCCCAGGAAGCGGCCGAAGCGGTCAGGCGCCCGGTAGGCAATCCAGGCGCCGCAGGCCAGCAGCGCGCCGAAGAGCAGGATGATGCCGGCCGAGGCGGCCAGGCCGAACTCTTCGCCGGCAATGGCGTAGATGAAGTCGGTATGCGCCTCGGGTAGATAGCGGTACTTCTGGATGCTGTTGTTGAGCCCCACGCCGAGGGGGCCGCCGATGACAAAGGCATTGAGCGACTGAACCGTCTGGTGCGCCCGCTCGCCCCCCTTCCCGAGCAGACCGTCGACGAAGACCTTCACACGTGCCAGGCGGTGCGAATCATTGGCCAGGAAGAGCGCCATCCCGGCGACCGCCACCGGTACGGCGGAGAGCAGGTAGATGACCCGCGTGCCCGCCGCCAGGAAGACCGTCGCGGCAATCACCGCGATCACCAGCGTCGCGCCCAGGTCGGGTGCCATGAGAATGGGTGCCGCCAGACCGGCCAGGATCAGCCCCGGAAAGAGGAAGCCGCGCAGGAAACTGGATGACCGGGGACCCACCCGGTCAAACCAGGTGGCCAGGACGACCAGGATCCCGATCTTGGCAAACTCGCTCGGCTGCAGGCGGTAGAAGCCGAGGTCGATCCACCGGTGGCTGCCATTGACCGGGGCGAAGAAGAAGACCGCGCACGTGCCGGCCAGCATCAGAATGGTGACGAGGGCCACGCTACCGGGCCGCGACCAGAAATGGTAGTCGATCCGCGCCACCAGCGCGCCCACGCCCAGGCTCAGCGCAAGTGAGAGCCCTTGGCGGATGACGAAGTAGTTCGGCTGGCCTGGATGGACGGTCGAGCTCGCACTGTATACGAGGACGAGTCCTGCGGCCACGAGCAGGGCCAGCGCGCAAAGCAGAAGTGTGACGGCCCGCCGCACGCCGCAGGTTCCCCGCTCAAGGCGCCGTCGGCGCGGGCGGAATCTTCAGCACAGTCCCGGGCACGAGTTCCGAACCTGTCAGGTTATTGGCGGTCTTGATGGCGTCGGTGCCCACGCACCAGCGCACGGCTACGGAGTAGAGATCCTCGCCGGGGGCCACAGTGTGGTTCTGGTAGCCGGTCACCGGGGGCGTGACGGCGGTCGGTGCGGGCAGGGCCGGAGCCGGCGGCGCACCCGGAGCCGCCACGGGCACGGTTTCGATGACGCCGGGCGCCGCCACGGGAGCGACGGGCGGTGTCAGTTCCAGCGGCGCCAGCGTCGGTGCGGGCGGTGGCTCGACAACCGGTGCGGGCGGCGGCTCGACGACTGGGGCCGGCGGTGGCGTGACCGGGGCCGGAGGCACCGGACGCGTCTCAGACGGCTTGACCGTCGCAACCTTGGCGCCGGGAATGACCAGCTTCTGGCCCACGCGAATCATGTCGCCCGACAGGTTGTTGGCCTTCCGGAGATCGGCGGTTTTGATCCCGTGGCGCTGGGCGATGACCGAGAGCGAGTCGCCGGCCTTCACGGTGTAGCCGCCGCCGACGGCCTTGACGGTCGCGGACTTGGCGGCGGAGGTGGCGGTGGAGAATCCGCGAACCGGTCTGGCGACATCCACCTTGCCGGGAAGCTGGATGACATCACCCTCCAGGAGCCGGTTGGGATTGATGTGGGGATTGACGGCCGCCACATCCTGCCAGCGCAGCTTGTAGCGGTAGGCGATGCCGGAGAGGCTGTCGCCGGCCTTCACGGTGTAGCCCGTGGTCAACTGGGGACGTTCCAGCTTCAGGGAACGAGGGAACGCGGCCTCCGTCCCGGCCGTGACGACCGCCTGCTCGCGGACGGCGGGCTCGACGACTTCCACCGGCGCCGGATCGAGCGCGCCGGGCAGCGGACGCAGCCGCATGTCCTCCGCCTCGCCGCCGCTGTGGATCGTGGAACAGCCCTGCACCAGGCCAAACCCGGCCGCCACGGCTGCGCCAAACATCGCCTTGGAGAAACCATTGCTCTTCATCTCGCTGCTCCTCGTCATGCCGTCATTTCCAACGCCTGCACCAGACGGGCGAAACATTCGCCACGTTGCGCATACCCGTCAAACTGGTCGAAGCTGGCGCAGCCCGGGGACAGCAGAACAGCCTCCCCGGGCGCGGCCTCGCGTGCCGCCTGCGCCACGGCTGCCGGCAGGTCGCCGCAGGCGGCACAAGCAACCACCGGCGACCACGCCGCCCAGAGGGCGCGGGTCGATTCGCCAATAAGATAGACTTTTTTGACCCGCATGGCCAACAACTCTTTCACCGCATCGAGATCATGCTCTTTCAAGCGCCCGCCCGCGATCAGACGAACCGGTTCGGGCATCATCTTAAGGGCTGCCGCCAACGCTGTCAAACTGGTCGCTTTGGAATCGTCGACATAGATCACGCCGCGGTGCACGGCGAGGCGCTGCATGCGGTGGGGCAAGGGACGGAAGGCCGCCAGTCCCGCCTCGATCTGCGCGGGCGCGAGGCCGCAGGCATGCAAGGCGCCGGCGGCGGCCGCCGCAGCCTCGCCGAGCACCGGATTGTCGAACCAGGTGCCCGCGAAACGCAGCACGCCGGGCGCGCCGCCAAGGCGGCCCGCGAGGCGGCCGGGAGAGTAGCGCCAGTCCGCCGCGCCGCCGCCGAAGGTCTGTACCGCGACGCCGGCGGGCAGCGGTTCCGGCACGTCCATCCCCGCCGGCAGCAGCGCGAGATCGCCGGCGCCCTGCCGTGCGAAGAGACGGAACTTTAGCCGCGCATAGGCCGCCATCGAGCCGTGCCGGTCCAGGTGATCGGCCTGGAGGTTCAGCAGGATCGCCACATCGGGACGGAAGGCCGCGACCTGTTCGAGCTGGAAGGAGCTCACCTCGACCACCGCCCAGGGCAGGGCGGGCCGCTCCAGCACGCAGGCGCTCAGCGGCACACCGTAGTTGCCGGCGGGCACGGCCTCCAGGCCCGCGGCCGTCAGGGTGTCGGCGCACAGCTTGACGACCGAGCTCTTGCCTTTGCTGCCGGTCACCGCCAGCAGCCGCCCGCGCCAGAAGGCGTAGCCGAGTTCCATCTCGCCGGCGACGGGGATGCCGCGGGCCGCGCATGCGCGCAGCCAGGGATGGTCCGGCGCGATCGAGGGACTGGCAATGCAGAGCGTGAAGGGCTCGTCCGGCAGCGTGTCGGCGCCGCCCCGCAGCAGCACGCCGCTCCCCGCCAGCGCGTCGCGCGCCCGCGCAAGCCCCGCCTCCGGCGCCGCGTCCAGCAGCGTCACGCACCCGCCATGCGCCGCCAGCAGCCGCGCGGCGGCGATGCCGCTGACGCCCGCGCCCAGCACACAGGCGCGCTGGTTGACAAACCGTGTCGTGTCTTTCGTGTTGCTTGTGCAGTTCCGCACTCGCCCTGCATCTCCCGCATGTGACGCTTTCCCGACTGCGGCTAGGCGGGGACGCCGTCGCTCCACCTGTGCAGCCTGTCCATCCGCGCCATCCGTAGCGTTCTCCACAACAGTCTCCCGCCTCATCTTGCTCATCCCGCACCGTCCCTATGGCCAACCGCATACCGCCATTGCTCGACCGCCCGCTCCAGGCGCACGCCGCGCGAAGCCTTCAGCAGCACCCAGTCGCCCGGCACAGCCAGCGCGGCCAGGGCTCCGCCCGCGGCAACGGCGTCCTCCACCCGGATGATGGTTCCGCCATATCCATGTTCAACTGCGGCATCGGCGATCCAGCCGCCCGCGCGGCCCACGGCGACGAGCGCCTCGCAGTTGCTCGCCGCCACGCACGCGCCGCTCGCGGCATGAAAGGCCGCCGCGTCCGGGCCGAGTTCACGCATCTCGCCCAGCACCAGGAGGCGCCGCTGCCCGCCGGCCACCTGCGCAAAGGTTCGGATGGCGGCCTCCATGGACACCGGGTTCGCGTTGTAGGCGTCGTTGACCAGTGTCACGCCGTTCCATTCGCTCCGTTCCCAGCGCATGGCCATGCGCGGCAGCCGGGGCAGGGCGTCGGCGATCGCCTCCCACGGTACGCCGCAGGCCCGGGCCCCCGCCACGGCCAGCAGCGCGTTCAGCACCTGGTGCTCGCCGGGGACGCCGAGCTGCAGCGCGCGCGTGCCATCCACGCCCGCACCCTGGACGCGGAAACACCCCGTTCGCGCATCGATCGCCGTGGCCTGGTAGTCGGCGGCAGCACCTGTGCGGCTCACCGTGATCACGCGCGCCCGCGTCTGGCGCCGCAAAAAGTCAAAATGGGGCGATTCCGCGTCCAGCACGGCGAAACCCGAAGCCGGCAGCGCGCGAAGCAGTTCCGCCTTCTCGTCGGCGATGGCCTCGAGGCGCCCGAAGAATTCGAGATGCACCGGTCCGATCGCGCTAATGATCGCCGCATCGGGTTCCAGCACACCGCAGAGCGGCCGCAACTCGCCTGGATGGCTGATGCCGAGCTCAAAGACCCCGTACCGCGTCTGCCGCGGCATCTGCAGCAGGCTGAGCGGCAGGCCGATGTCGGTGTTGAAGTTGCCGCAGGTCGAAGCCGTGGCATGGGTTGTCGCCAGCAGCGCGGCGGTCCACTCCTTGACCGTGCTCTTGCCGACGCTGCCCGTCACGCCGATCATGAAGGGCGCGACGGCGCGGCGGTAGCCCCGGCCGAGATCCATCAGGGCCGGCCGCGTCGCGGGCACGCGCAGCAGGGGCCGGGGCGCGCCCGGCGCGTCCGGCCGCCAGCCGGCCTGCACCAGCGCGCCGGCGGCGCCGGCCTGCAGGGCCTGCGCCACGAAGGCATGGCCGTCGACCGCCGCGCCAGGCAGGGCGACATAGAGGTTGCCCGGACGGAGGGCGCGGCTGTCGTGCATCACGCCGCGGATGGCCGCCGGCGGCGCGTCCCAGCGGCCGCCGCACCAGGCGGCCAGCTCGCGAGGGTCGAACGGCTGATCCTTGAGCAGGGGCGTCGCGGCTTCAGCGGACATGGGCGGCCAGGCTCCTGACTTCGGCACGGTCGTCGAAGGCCGTGACGCGATGGTTGGCCTCCTGATAGGTCTCGTGCCCCTTGCCGGCGATGAGCACGATGTCGCCGGCCTGCGCCATGGCCAGGGCGCGCGCGATGGCGGCCCGCCGGTCCGGCTCGACGAGGTAGTCGTGGCCCTCCATACCGGCGGTGATCTCGGCGATGATCGCCAGCGGATCCTCCGTGCGCGGGTTGTCGGAGGTCACGATGGCCACGTCGGCGAGCGTGGCGGCGATGCGGCCCATCAGGGGCCGCTTGGCGCGGTCGCGGTCGCCGCCGCAGCCGAAGACGACGATCAGGCGGCGCGGCGCGATCTCGCGCAGCGTGCGCAGCACGTTCGCCAGGGCGTCGTCGGTATGCGCGTAGTCGACGAAAAGGGAGGCCGGGTGCGGCGTCTCGACCTTCTCGAGACGACCCCAGCGCGGACGGGCGCGCCGCAGGGTGTCGGCCACGGTGTTCAGGGGCACGCCGGCGGCGAGTGCAAGCCCGGTGACGCAGAGCACGTTGACCACGTTGTAGCGTCCCAGGAGGGCGACCGACATGGGGATCTCGCCCGCCGGGGTGACGAGCGTGAAGCGCGAGCCCTGCGCGTCCAGCGCGAGATCGGCGGCCCGGATGGCCGCGCGCCCCTCCAGACCGTAGTCCACCGGACGCAGCCCGAGACGGGCGGCGTCGTCGAGCAGCCGTACACCGTGGGGATCGTCGCGGTTGATGACCGCCGGCGCGCCGGGGTGCTCGGCGGCCAGTTGCTCGAAGAGGCGGCGCTTGGCGAGGAAGTACGTCTCGAAATCATGGTGGTAGTCGAAGTGGTCGCGCGTCAGGTTCGTGAAGGCCGCACCAGCGAAGCGCAGGCCGCCGGTCCGGTGCTGGTCAAGCGCGTGCGAGGAGACCTCCATGACAGCCGCCACGCAGCCGTCGCCGCGCATGGCGTCCAGCAGGCTCTGGAGCTCGCAGC
>CAZYRQ010000119.1:0-5961 GCA_964649455.1 uncultured Lentisphaerales bacterium | reverse complement strand
GCCTGCCATCCAGATCCGTAGCACGCCGCATCCACGGCTCGAAGCGCCCGGCGCCACGGCATCCAGAATCCGAGGGAAGATGGAAGTCGCCATTGACGTGGTTCACGAAGGCGAGGGGAGCGGTCACATTGCCGACGCCCGGCTGGGCCGTGGGGAATGCGCAATGCACAAAGGCCTGGCCGGCCGTGACGGAGGCACTGTACCACTCCGACGGGGTGCCTTTGACCACGCAATTGACCAGGATTGAGAAGGTCGGCCCTTGGTTGCCTTCAAAGCCGACACTGCCGTTGATTGTGCAGTTGGTCACGCCGTTGCCGGATCCGGTGACAAACAGGTTGGCCGTATACGCGGCCGTATTGTCGTAGAAGAGTGAATTGTCGACGACCGCGCCACCCTTCACATTCACACAGCCGCTGCTGCCGTTCTTGTTTCCGTTCACTTACAAGGAGAGTGAGTTCTGATAAATAGAACATCAGACCTCCTTCACTTCCATGGCGGCGCTCTCGACGGGGATGTGGCGTGCGATCGCGCCGTCGGCGTCGTACAGCGTGAAGACGGCTTGCTGCGGCGAGGCGTGCAGGTTCATGGCGAAAATGTGTCGGGTGCCGTCGGGGCGCTCCAGCACGACAGGGAGGAGGGTGCGCATTGACGAGGTCGCGACAGGGATTGCGTCGAGTCGACGCAGGAGCGACTCGACGAACTCCACCTGTGCGATGCTGAACGTATCCCAGGTGAACGTCAGCACGATCACGCGCCCCGCGCCGACGCGGCGCTGAAAGGCGACGGGGCGCCCCGAGCGGGTGGTGGCCAGCACCTCGGTGTTGTCGGGCAGTTCGGTCAGTACGCGGGGCTCGTTCATCCGGAACAGGTGCTTCCCGTCGACGACCAGCGAGCGGACAGGCTTCTCACAGGGCTCCGTCTTCAACGTGCCGCCGGCAATGGCGTCGGTCAGGATCGTGCAAGGGCGCAGGTCGAGATCGAGCGCCGGAAGTCCGGGAGCGGCGAGCAGGCCGCCGCCGGCGCGGACGAAGTCGACGATCCGTTGCTGGGCTTCGGCGGACATCGCCACGGGCGTGGGCAGCAGGAGCGGCTTCGCGGGGTCGAGCGGCGCGTTCAGGGAAACACACCGGGCGGGGAAGGCGGAACGCAGGCACGTCGCCCGCAATCCGCCCTCCATGAACGTCCACACGTCCCGGCCGATGGCGCCCGCGCCCTCCGCGTGGCCGGGGGCGGACATATAGCGCCGCAGGAAGCGCCACTCGCATCCGATTTGCACGGAGGCGGCCCGCTCGGCGTCCAGCAGATCCCGTCTGGCGGCTACGAAAACCCCGAAGGCCTTGGCGGCGGCGTACGTGGCGTTGAGCGAGCCGTCGGCACGCACCAGCGCGTTGTAGTCGTAGATATCGTCCGTCTCTCCGGTGTCCTCGAAGTTCGGTCCGCCCGTGAAGACGTAGTAATTCACGCCTTTCACGCCCATGACGAAATTAACGAGGTAACAAGCCAGGATGTCGTTGGGCAGGATCGGTGGGAAATCGGAGGGCGAGCCGCCCGGGAGTTCCAGCACGAGCGGCGGTTTGCCGAAGGCGTTCTGCACGTCCACTGAGAACTGCGTGGTGAGCGCGTATTTTGGCGTCGGATTCTCGGTGCCCCACTTGGGGCCGAGCGTGTAGTAGTGGTCCGAGCCGAACAGGAATCCCTTGCCCTGTTCCCGGCAGACCTCCTCGAAACACGGATTCATCTCGGGGTTGGCCGCGTTCGTGCAGAACGGCCCGCGGACGCCGTCCGCCTCCAGCCATCCGCGCAGGGTCAGCAGATACGCGGAGATGGAGGCGTAGTAGCAGTCGTGGAAGTCGCAGCGGCGGCGCTCGTCCCCCGGAGTGGCCTCGGGCGGGAGCTGGCGGATGGGGCGGGCCTCGGCGAAGGAGGCCCAGCGCGTCCCGTAGGCGTCGTTGACAGCATCGATGGTGCCGTATTTCGCCTTCAGGGAGGTCGGATAGCGTCCGTCGTCCGTGCCGAAGCCGTAGGACTCGGGGTTGAAGTCAATGCCGCCGAACCAGATGTGTATGCCGACGACCTCGTTGTCGAGTTGGATGCAGACGACGGGACCGCCATGCTCTGCGAGAAAGGGACGTACGACCTCCGCGACGGCGCTGAAGTGGCGGCGGGCGCGGGACAGGAACCCCGGATGCACGTAGGATGCCTGGCGTCCGACAAAGTCGCTTCCGTCCGGGTGCTTGGCACGGCACTGCGGATATCCATCCACAAACCATTTCGGGATGCCCGCATGCTCGAGTTCCGAGTATTGGTAGGGCCCTGGGCGCAGCAGAACCATCAGCCCCTCTTCCCGTGCCAGCGCCAGGAAGGCTGCCAGATCTCGCTCGGGGCGGTCGCCGAACACGATCTGTCCTTCCACCGGTTCGTGGATGCTCCACGGAACATACGTGGCCAGACAGTTCCCACCGATCGCCTTGAACAGGCGCATGCGGCGACGCCAGTCGGTGTGCGGGACGCGGAAATAGTGGAATTCGCCGGAGATCAGGAAGATGCGCTCCCCATCAAGCATCAGGCTTCCGGAGTCGAAGGACAAGTGGTTCATGGGTGGAAGTTAGGCATGCGCAGTGCGGATGCGTCTGCTGAGACTCACTCCTCGCCGCTCGGCTCGACCCGTTCGAGCGTGAGCTGCAACCGGCAGTTGCCGGCGGTCTCCAGGGCCTCGATCCGCAGGTGCGCGAGGCGCCAGGCGGCGGGATTGGTGGCGCAGTAGGAGATGGCCTCCAGCGCGTGGCGCGTGGCGATCTGCGGCCAGCCCAGTTCCATCTGCAGCCCGCGCCATCCGCCCGCCGTCGGCAGGCGCTTCGTCTCGCGTTGCTCCGGGACGGGCACGCCCCGGGGCAGCGCGGGTAGCATCGCGTCACGGTGCAGGGCGTCGCGGATCGAACGCTCGACGGTCTCATAGCGGTCGAGGCGTGTCAGATCGGGTTCCATCGCGGCCAGCAGTCGCTGGCGGCCCTGGATACGGGACTGGATGGCGTGGGCCTGCCGGTACAGCATCAGGGCGGCGATGCCGGCCAGCAGGAAGCCGGCCAGTGCGGCGACCGGCAGGCTGTGCAACGGGTGGCGCGTCATGGCAGCGCCTCCTGCCGCATGAACGTGCCATGAAAACGAATCCGGCCGGACGATGTCGGCTCGCTCTCGATGGCCGGTGCCAGACTCGCGCGGCGTGCGGCTTCCCGCAGGACAGACAGGTCGGCCTCGCTGCCGGCCAGTCCGGTCATCTCGATGCGCCGGTCGTCGACGGCGAGCGTGCTGAGCGTCATGTGCCGCAGAGCTACGGTGCTCAACAGATCCGGAAGGTGGGCCGCGAGCTGCGGTTCGCCGCAGGCCTCCACCTCCGGGTTGAGCCGCGTGTCGAGTTCGCGCCGCGCCAGCTCGATGGCCGCTGCGCCGGATACCGGCAATGGCCCCCTGGCAAGATGGGCCACCGTCTGCGTCATCTGATTGTCGAGTCGCGTCAGCGTGCGGCGGAGCTGCCGCAGCCGCGCGAACTGCGTGCCGGTGAGAATCAGGCCCGCCGCCAGCAGCACGGCGGCGCAGCGGGTCTGGGCGCGTGCCGCACGGCGGCGGGTGGCCGGATGCGCGCCCAGCGCGGCGCGAAGGTCGCCCGCGTCCGTACCCGCGCGCTCGGCGGCCAGCGCCTCGTCCGACAGAGCGGCGGCGAGGCAGGTGTGGGCGTCGGGGAGGAGGCGGATATCCGTGCGGGCGAAGGCGGGTGTGGCGCGCAGGGCATCGAGCAGGGTGGAGTCCGCAGTCTCGCCGCAGAGCCGCAGTCGGCTCGTCGGCAGATTCCACCGGGTGGCGAAGACCTGCAGGTTGCGGCCGACCGCGGCGAAATCGCCCGCCGGCACCGTGAGACAGCTCCGCAGGTGGCCACCGCACCCGGCCAGCAGCGTGCCGTGCCGCGAGCCGACATGCAGCAGGAGCTGGAGCGTGGCGTCGTCGGCCGCCGGTTCGTGCGCCGTCATCCAGCGCCAGAGGGCGTGCGCGGTCGGCACGCGGCGCTCGGCATCGACCTTCCCGCCGACCTCCGCGAGGCGCGATTGCAGCACGTTCCGGTCGATGGCATAGGCGAGCAGGGCAGGGGAGTGGCGGCGCGCGCCGACCGGCACCCAGGTCACGGCGCACTGCTCGACGGGCAGGGGGAGCCGGAGGTCGAGCATGCCGGGGGCCAGCCGCTCCGCCTGGGCGAGGGTGCGGGCGGGCGGTTCCAGCCGTTCCGTGAAGACCGATTCCATGGAGACCGCCGCGGCGCAACGCGCCCCGTCTGGACGCTCCTGCTCGATTCGCTCCAGCGGCATGGGCGCGAGGCAGAACCGCCCGAAGCGGCGCCAGGCGGCGACGGCCACCGGCGGTGAGAGCGTCGTGTCGATACCGACCCAGGCCCGCCGCGGAAGGCGGTTCGGCGGCGACTGGAGGTCGGCGGGCATGGTGTGCGTGGCAAGCGGTGCAGCGTTGGCAAAAGGGGCAGGAAGCATATAGCTGCCTGCCCCCGCGGAATGGACGGCGGACTCAGCCGGAACGGGCCCGGCGGGCCGAGGCGGCCGGCCGCGCGATCCTAGTAGCCCAGTTCCTTCTCCGTCTCATCGATGGCCTCCTCGATGATGTCGATGCCCTTGATGAGCGCGGCATCCTCCATCACGATCGGCGGGCTCATGCGCAGGATGTGGCCGGCCGGCACCCAGGCGAGTCCCTTGCGGAAGGCCTTCTGGTAGACCCGCTTGCCGGCTTCGTCGAAGGGATCCTTGGTGGCCCGGTCCTTGACGAGCTCGATGCCCATGAGGCAGCCCTTGGCGCGCACGTCGCCGACGATCTTGTGGCGGCCCATCATGGCGGTCATGCGCTTCAGTGCGAGTTCGCCCAGATGCGTCGAGCGCGCGTTGAGGTTCTCGGCCTCGATGACCTCGATCGAGGCGAGCGCGGCCGCGCAGGCCATCGGGTTGCCGCCGTAGCTGCTCGAGGCGGAGATGGCCTCGAACGACTCCTTGTGCGGCTCGCGCACGGCGACCGCCGTGACGGGGAAGCCGTTGCCGAAGCCCTTGCCGAGGGTCACGACGTCGGGCACCACGTTCCAGTGCTCGCAGCAGAGGAACTTGCCGGTGCGCCCCATGCTGGTGAGCACCTCGTCGGCCATCAGCAGGATGTTGTGGCGGTCGCAGAAGGCGCGCACCTTGGGGAAGAAGTCGTCCGGCGGGATGACGGAGCCGCCCCAGCCCTGGATCGGCTCGAGGCAGAACGCGGCGACCTGGTGGGCCGTGGCCCGGCCGAGGTACTCCTCGTAGAAGGCGATGTAGGCGTCGGTATCGATCGTGCCGTCGGCCTTCGTCCAGAGGGGGCGGTAGGGATTGGGGCGCGGAAGCATGTGAAAGCCCGGGGCGCGGGTCGGGCCGTAGACGCTCGAACGGATCTCGCCCATGGAGACCGCGCCGTAGGTCTTGCCATGGAAGTCGTTGAAGGCGGAGAGCATCTCGTGCTGCTTCGTGACGGCGCGGCAGACGCGCTGGCCGGCCTCGACGGCCGCCGTGCCGCAGTCGTAGAGCTGGAAGCCGTTGAGGTCGCCCGGCAGGATCGTGGCGAGCTTCTCCATCAGCTTCATCTTGAGCGGCGTGGTGAAGTCGTGGGCGTTCATCAGTTCGCCGGCGGCCTTCTGCACGGCCTCGGTGACCTTCGGGTGGCAGTGGCCGAGCGTGGTCACGTAGATGCCGGAGGAGAAGTCGAGGTAGCGGTTGCCGTCCACGTCGACGAGCTCGCAGCCCTTACCGCGGGCGAAGGCGACCGGGAAAAGCTTGACTTGTCCGCTCAGGCCCTTGAAGTACTTGCAGGTGCGGGCGTGCATCTCCTGCGACTTGGGTCCGGGAGGCGGCACGCTGATGTTCGGAACCTGGTCAAGCGGAACATGGGCCCAGT
>CAZYRQ010000118.1:0-5965 GCA_964649455.1 uncultured Lentisphaerales bacterium | reverse complement strand
TGGAGCCCGCGGTCTCCGCGGGGCGTGCTTGGCCAGCTCCCTGGCAACCCGTCGTAGCCGGGTTGCTACTCGGCAGTACCGACGCGGCTACGACGCGTCGCACCCATCCCCCCGGAGCCCGCGGTCTCCGCGGGCCGTTGCCGGGCCATCCCGTGGAGCCCGCGGTTCCGCTGCGGACGGTCGCGTTGGTGTGGAGCTGGCAGCCGGTGTACGGCGCGCGGACGTTGCCGTCAGCCGCCCTTCGTCCTCGTCCTCGTCCTTGATTCTTCCGCCTCTCCTCGCGCTCATCCCGCCTCCCCTCCGGACACCAACCGATTGCCGGCGACGCTTGCCGGCGACGCTTGCCGGCGACGCTTGCCCTCGGATGTGGGAACGGCTACGATCAGGGGCATGACGACTTACATCAGGGAACCGGCGCGCGACCTGCCCGTCGTCCACGAGGCGGATCTCTGTGTCGTGGGCGGCGGTTGCACGGGCGTCTTCGCGGCCGTGCGCGCCGCGCGCCTCGGCGCGCGCGTGGCGGTCATCGAGAAACAGAACTGCTTCGGCGGCGTGGCGACCGCCGGCGGCGTCAACATCTGGCACAGCCTCTATGCGACAGACGGACGCCGGCAGATCGTCGCCGGCCTGACGCAAGAGGTCATCGGGCGCCTGGCCCGGCGGGACGCCGTCACGGGCAGCACCTCCAGGGCCGACGTCTTCGCCTTCAACCCCGAGGAGCTGAAGATCGAGCTGGACGAGCTGGTGGTCGAACACCACATCATTCCCTTCCTGCACACGTTCTACGCCGCCCCGGTGATCGAGGAGGGCCGCCTGCAGGCGGTGATTGTCGAGAACAAGAACGGGCGGCAGGCGATCCGCGCCCGATACTTCGTCGATGCCACGGGCGACGCCGATCTGGCGCGGAGCGCAGGAGTGGCTTGCCGCGAGGCGGGCGCGCTGCAGCCGCCGACCACGTGCGCCAAAATCCAGGGCCTGGCGACCCTGAAGGATTTCAACTGGACGGAGGCGCTGAGCCGCCACGGCCCGGCCTTCGGGCTGGAGGAGGACTGGGGATGGGGCAGCGCCATCCCCGGCCTGCAGGACATCCAGATGCGGGCCGACATCCACGTGTTCCAGACCGACGTCTCCGACGCCGGCCAGCTCACGCGGGGCGAGATCGAGGGACGGCGCAAGATCCGGGCGCTCCTGGACGTCCTGCGCCGGCACGGCCCTCCCGGCGCGCAGGTGGGGCTGGTCGCGCTGGCCGCCACCCTCGGGGGCCGCGAGACGCGGCGCATCGCGGCGCGCCACTGCCTGACGGGCGACGAACTGCTCTCCGGCCGCCGCTTTCCGGACGCGATCGCCAACGGCACCTACCCGGTGGACACGCACCATGCCGAGGGCCCCGGCATCACCTTCCGCTTTCTCGACGGCACCGAGAAGACCCTCCCCGACCGCCATTCGCCGGCCATCACCGGCCGCTGGCGCGCTCCGCTGCCGGCGGATCCGACCTTCTACCAGATTCCCTTCCGCTGCCTCGTTCAGAACACGGTGCCCAACCTGGTTGTGGCCGGGCGGATGCTGGATGCCGACAAGACGGCCTTCAGCGCCGTGCGCGTGATGGTGAACCTGAACCAGACCGGCGAAGCGGCCGGCACGGCGTGCGTGCTGGCCGCGCGCGACAACCGCGCGGTCGCCGAGGTCGACCCGGATGAGTTGCGGCGCCTGCTGGCCGAGGGCGGCTCGATCATCCTGTAGCGCCGCCTCAGCGCAGGAGCAGGAAGGTGCCGGGATGATCGATTCCGCTGGAGACGATGCTTTCAGCGCCGGGAAGGGCGCCACTTCGACTGATAGCGCTTTTCATGCTTCGTTTCTCTGTTACCGCATGATGAGCATCGCACCGGCACCGTGCTGACATTCGTAACAGCCGATGTCGATGCCACGACCGAAGAGACGGTCTCCGGCGGCGAGATCCGAGCCGGAATCATCATAGCCGGACAAGCCCGCATTGCAGGCGATGGATTTCGCCTGCAGGGCAAACCGGCCTCTGGCGAACGCCTTGAACGTGGCATCCTTCGACTCGATCATGCAGGAGCTGTTGATTTTCGCGGCGCCATCGGTCAGGCAATTCCTGAACGTCGAGGCAGAACCGCCCCAGAATGCCGTAGAGGCATTGCTGTTCCGGGTGCTGTTGCCTGATATCGCGCAGTTCACCACTTCGCCGCCCGTGCAATACACGCCTGACGGACCAGCCGAATCATTGGCCACAACCGTGCAGTTCACCATCCGGCCCCCGGCAACATAGGCCGTCCATAGGACGGCCGTCGTGCCATCCTTACTGGAGGGAGGATCGTTGTAGGCCAGCAGACAGTCGCGGACGGTACCGGCGGCCATGTATACCGCGGCACCCAGGTTGGACTGGTTGCTTTCGGCGTCGGCCTGGCAATTCGTTACGAAGCAATGTGTGAGAAGCGCCGCCGCGGCTCCGGCGTCGATGTACACGCCGCCGCCGAGGTTGCCCCAGATCCAGGTGCTGCAGTTCCGGATGACGCAATTGGAGACGATGCCGCCGTTCGAGCCCAGAAATATACCGGCGCCATTTCGGGTCATCGTCACGGAATTCATCTTGATGAGGCCATCCGTCACGACGACACCCGACACGCGTGCGCCGGCATGGTTCACATACAGCACACGGCAACACATATCGGCTCCCCGGGGAACCTTGACGTTCTTGAGAACGGTGTCTTCGGGATTTCCGGAGGCGCCGCGGATAGCGACCGCTTTTACGACGGCAACGTGTCCGTTGACCGGATAGATCCCCGCAGCCAGGCGGATTTCGCATCCATCGATGGCATAGTCGATTGCATCCTGGAGATTGGTCGCCGCCGTGACCGGCGACTCGTATGGCGCCGCGGAGCCCGCGCAATCAGGGGCGGCGTAAAGCACCCTGGGAGCAGCCTTGACTGATACGGCGGCGGGAACCGTAAAGGTTTGCACACCGTCGGAGACTTCCAGCCGCACCGGATAGGTTCCGCAGGTGGCGAAGGTATGCGTCGCGGACACAGAGGCTATCGTCTCGTCATAGACCCCGTCGCCGTCCCAGTCCCACCGGCAGCTCACGACTCCGGCGGCATTCGCCGGCGTCACGGTGAAGCCTGCCGCCAGCGGCGCGAAACCCTCCGTCACATCGGATTGGAAGGTGGCGCAAAACAACGACGCATCCGCCTCGAAGGCGCCAATGTCCGGTTGGTCGCCGCGAATACGGCTGTTGCCGGCAAAATCTGTCGCGCCTTGCATCCAGTCGAAAAGGACACCGGCGTCCACAGCCGAAGAAACCGCGGGAAGCGAGAAGTCCCCGTGGTCCGGGTCCGTAAAGGTATCGGTTGCGGATTCGGCGAGGCACCAGCCGTTGATCGCCAGTGAGGCGATGCAATTCGAAAAGCAACTCGCCGTGCCGGCCCAGACGACGTAGTTGGCATCCCCGCTCTTGAAATCTGAAGTATTGAGCCCGATCGTGCAGTTGACCACGTGGCCTGCGGTCGCATAGACACCGGAGCAGTTGAAGGACTTGTTTTTGACAATCGTGCAGTTGGCCAGCGTGCCGCCCCCTATCTTTACCGTTCCGTAAGGATGCGTAAGCGACGTTGAATTCGGGGTCACGACGTTGTAGGCAATGAGGCAGTTCCTGACCTGGCCTCCGTACATCGTCACGGCATTGCCACTGTCGCTTCCGCTGGACGTGTCGCTGACACAGTTCGAGATTACCGAGTGTGTGACCAAAGCGGCGTCTGCGCCTGCCGCGATGAAGATTCCATCGCCTTCGTTGCCCCAAATCCACGTGCGGCATGCACGGACAATGCAGTTTGACACCGTCCCGCCCAAAGCCCCGATGAAAATTCCACCGCCGTTCTTCGTCAGCAAGGTCGTGTTGTTCTGGATGTTGCCGCCTTGAACGACCAGGTTCTCGATCCTGGCGTCGGGATGCGCCAGGTAGACGACACGGTGGTTCGTACCCACCATTCTGAAAACAACATCCGCGGGATCACCAGTGGCACCGCGCAGTGTGACGCCATCAACCAGTTCGATTTGCGCCGGAATGTCATAGGTCCCCGTCGCGATCTCAACCGTGCAGCCGCTAATCGCGGCAGCAACCGCTTCCGCCACGTTCTTCGCGGCATGTGCCGGATCATCATACGGAAAAACCGGAGCATCCGAATCTGAATCAACAAACATGACTTTCGGACGCACCGAGATCCTGGCGGCGGCGGAGTCCACCTGGAACGTGCCCGTCGCCGTATCCGTAACCTTGAGGCCCACGGCAAAGTCCCCATTGGATGAGAACAGGTGACTGGTGGTGCCGGCTGTCGTTTCATCATAGACGCCGTCTCCATTCCAGTCCCACTCACAGGCAACCCCCTGGGCGCCGACACCGTACGCAGTCACGGTGAACGTGATATTCAACGGGGCGAATCCCCTGGTGGCGCTTGGTACCGCGCAAGCGGAGAAGACGTTTTGGTTCAGCTCGTAGCACCCGATGTCTGGCTCCGTGCCCGACACGCGTGATTGGCCCGCCAGATCGGTGGCGGGCGCGTCCATCCAGTCGAGCCTGACGCCGCAATCCACGGCTGCGGTAGCAGGACGCCAATTCCCCTCCGCTACGTTGACGAAAAGTTTCAGCGAAGCGAAGCAGGAGCCATTGATCGCCTGGTCGGAAAGGCAGTTGGTAAAGCATGAAGCGTCCGTCAGCCAGATGTAATCGTGTCCGGTGGATTCTCCGGTCGAGACATTGCCGCCGATCAGGCAGTTGACCACTTCGCCGGCGTTCGCCCTCACACCCGGACATGAGCCGTAGAGATTCCCGGCGATCGTGCAGTTGACGAGGCGGCCGCCGGTGATAAAGACCGTTCCGCCCTTGTTCTGGACTGCCGATGTTGAACGGTTTTTCGCAAACAGGCAGTTTCTGACCTCTCCAGCGGAAACCGTCGCGCCGAGTCCGCCGCCAAATTCCTGGTCGACTCCGTTGCCTGAAGTCGCGCAACAACAGTTCGTGACAATGCAATGCTCCACAAGCGCCGTGGCCGCGTTCTTCTCAATGAAGAACCCGCCGCCTTGCGTTCCCCAGGCCTGCGTCTGGCCGCCGCGCATCACGCTCTTGCGTATGGTTCCGCCGGCGGGCTTGATCAGCACGCATCCGCCGTTCCCCGCCGCCGGCTTGCCATCGGCAAGCGAAAGCCCCTCCAGTGTGGCCGCGACGTGATTGAGCGTGAAGTGCCGCGACTTGGCCGCCGCATGGAGCGTGACGGACTCGGGATCACGGTTCTCGCTTCTGACTGTGATTGCCGAAACGAGTGTCACCTCGTTTGTCAAGTTGTACACGCCAGCCATGAAGACGATTTCATTGGTTCCGGAGCCGCACCGCGCCACCGCCGCCTCGATCGTTTTTAGCGGCGCTTGAGGTGTACCCGCCGCGCCATCATGGCCGTCTGGCGCAATCCAGTACTCCGCGCCGCTCAGCTTTCCCGCCACTGGCAAAACCATGAGTGTCGCTATGCCGATTATCTTCATCAATTTTTTGTAGTGATTCATGTTGCATTCCCCGGAGGCTACGGCCAGCACCACATCGACCCCGCCGCGCGGCGTCAATGACCGAACCCAACCGGCATGGAAATGTTCCCACATGCCAAGGCCTTTGAGGCTCTTGCAAAACCCCCCGGTCGCTGCGCCTTCTGGCCTGTCTGCCTGCATAGACGTACAGACCGGCTTGCGACCGGGGCGTTTTGTAAATTGAAGCGCCCGGCTGGCCACCGTGGTCTCGCCTGACTCCCCAACCTACGCCCCATCGTCTTCTGCGCGGCAACACGCCGCGCCCAAAACGAACAAGAAAAGTGTCCCATATTTCGGAGCGTTTGTCTACCCCCCCCCCCAAAAAAAATAGTTGTAGATTATTGCATCGCAACATGTTATATAGGTATTGTCACCCGAA
>CAZYRQ010000117.1:0-5977 GCA_964649455.1 uncultured Lentisphaerales bacterium | reverse complement strand
CGGGCCATGCTCTTCGAGATCTCGAGGAACGGCATCGTGTCGGCCGGACGGTCGGGCGTCTTGAAGATCTCGAAGTTGACGCTCATCGCGCCATACCCACCCGCTTCGATGAGGCGGCGCAGACCAAGTCCGACGCGCACGGCGCGCCGGTGGTCGGCGGGGGCGAGTTCGCAGGCATAGCGATCCTGATCGGCCGCCAGTTCGACCGCGATCTCGGCGTCGCCGACGCCCAGCACGGCAGCGTCGAGCGCCTCGGCACCGACTTCGTCCACGGCGATGCCGAAGCGCTCGCGCATCACCCCGGCCTCGACGGCGAAGTCGCCCATGCCGCAGAAGGCCGGGCCGATACGCAGCGCCCGCGAACCACGCAGTTCACGCGCGGCCCGGGCCGCGCGCGCCAGGCCGGCGGCGCGGTCGAGCAACCCGGGATCGCTGTCATGGCCCGCCACGATCTCGAAGGCCCGCCCCTCGCGCCTCAGAACCGAGGCGAGGTCCATCACCCCATGCACCCCGTGGTTGTACATGATGCGGTCGGGCGAGACGCCGGGGCCGAAGGCGGCGTCCATGGTGGTGTCCAGCAGGATCAGCGGCAGCGCGGTCCGCCGCAGGGCCTCCAGAGCCTCGAGCGAGGGCGAGTAGGCCAGGTGCAGGGTGACGATGGCGTCTACGCCCTCCTGCTCGAACGCTGCCACGGCGGCGCCGAATTCCGGCGCGACACGGCAGACCGGCGCCGGCACGACCGCGACGCCGCGCGCTTCGAATCCTTCCGCGATCCGGCGCTGGAAGGCCGCGAAGCCCTCGCGCCGTTCGGGCTGCAGATCGTCGTAGAGTTTGAGGTAGAGCGGCAACAGGCCGATGCGGGGCTGGACGTGTTTCATGCGTTTCTCCTAAGGAACTGGAGGGTCGGGCTCCGTCCCGACCGGATGAGGACGCCAAATTGAGAATTGCGGGATGGTCGCGCCCAGCGCCGTGAAGAGGCGGTGGGCGTTGTTGAAGAGAATGTCTTCCACTTCGGCGCGCGTCAGGCCGGCGCGCTCGGACGCCAGCCGGATGCCGCGCAACTGCTCATAGTAGAACGTGGTGAACTTGACCGCGCCCCGGGCGTCGAAGATCGAGGTGCCGACCTCGTACTCCTCGCCCATCAGGTAGGCGTACTGGTTGTTGATCTCGACCGACTTGCCGCGCAGGCAGGCGATCGGCGCGTCCGTACCGAAGAGGATGCGCTCGCGTGGGAAGTGGCGGAAGGCATATTCGAGGACGCCCTCGTGGTTGACCATCGCCGTGTCGATGTAGGCGTTGGGGCAGTCGGCGATGCCGTCGAGGCCGCCCTGAACACCGGACAGGTAGTAGGCGCGGCCGATATGGGCGAAAATGATGCGCGCCCGCGGGTAGCGCCGGCAGAAGGCGACCATGTCGCGCTGGTTAACCGGGTCGGCCAGGCGGCCGGGCCGGGGGATATGCAGCATGACCGCCAGACCACGCGCGTCGGCATAGGCCATCTGCGCTTCGGTCAGCATGTCGCCGATCGTCACCTCGTCCGCCGGCTTGCCCTCCACGTAGTTGAGATAGGGCTTGTAGCCGACCAGGCGGTGCTCCTCGATCCAGCGGATCACCTGGTCGGCGGGATCCGCCGGCGACACCAGCGCCATGCCGAACATGCGCCGGTTGTCCGACACGCGGCCGGCATACGCGGCGGCGCGGCCGCGGTCGGTCTCGCGGCCCGGGTGGCCGAACGCGTTGAAGTGCAGCTCCTGCTCCGGAAGCCACTCGGCCGCCCAGTCGAGGTACTGCTCCCGCGTGAAGGTGCAGCCGAACTTGCGGTAGCAGCTCCGGGGTGGGTACTCCGTGCCGGGAATCCGGCTGTCGGCGTCGAGCAGATGCACGTGGACATCGAAGAGCTGCGGCGGCAGGAAGCCGCGTAGCTCGCGGTCGTAGACCTCGCGGTCGCGGTCGGTGCGGCCCGTGCCGTCCGTCCGGCTGGTTCCGGCGCTCCCGCGGTACTTCTTCGCGCCGAGGCGCGCCAGCAGGGCCGCGCCTGCGGCGCCGGCGTGGGCCGTGCCGACCGTCAGGTCTAGGCCGGTGACCGCCGCGACGATGCCGGGCCAGACCGGGCTGTTGCCAGGCCCGCCCACCATCACGGCCTGCTGGAACGCGAACCCGCGCGCCCGCAGACGTTCGAGGGGCGCCAGGAGCGCCCGCGCCGCGCCCTCCATCACCGCGCGCGCGACGAGTGCAGGCGGTGCGTCGACGGGACGGAACGGTGCGGAAAGGTCGATGCCCAGTCCCTCCGCGCCGGTCGGCGCGGAGGCGGCCAGCGCATCGAAGCGTTCCAACTGGGCGCGGCGGTCCGCGCCGGGCGCGGACAGGGACGCGACATACGCATCGATCACGGGGCCGATCGTGGAGACGGAGAACATGCCGGCCCAGGGGCCGCCTGCGTCGCTGAGGAACGGATCGCAGAGCAGGGCGGCCTCGACGAGGGCGTCGCGGTCGGTCCACGGCAGAAAGCCGACCCAGGAGGTGCCGCAAGAGAGCAGGAGCTGGCCGGGACGGGTGATGCCGGCGGCGCGCGCCGCCGAGGGGTGGTCGAACGCCCCGGTCACGGCCAGCGTCGCCGTCGTCAGGCCGGTGTCGGCGGCCGCCTCCGGCGTCAGCGGGCCCACGGCCACACCGGAACCGGCGAGGCGCGGGAGCTGCGTCTCGCGCAGGCCGAGCCGTTCGAGGAAGGGGCGGTGCCAGCGGCGGCCGGTCTGCTCCTGCAGGTGGAAGGTCGTCGCGGTGGAGTAGTCCATGACCCACTGGCCCGTGAGCCGGAAGAGCAGCCAGTCGGTGTTCATGCAGACATGGGCGGCCGCGTCGAGCCGTGCGGGATCGTGCGCCCGCATCCAGGCGAGGTGGGCCAGGGGAAAGCGGTCGGTGCAGGGCCAGCCGGTCACGCGCCGGACGGCCTCGGGGGTCAGCCCCTGCAGGGCCGGGAGCGCGGCGCCGACGCCGCGACGGTCCATCCAGTTGATGATGGGCGTCAGGGGCTTGCCCGCCGCGTCGGCCAGCAGCGTGTTGCCGGAGGCGCCGGAGAGGGCGATCGCCCGCACGGGCTGCGGCGCCGCTTCGGCCAGTTCCCGGATCAGGCCGGCGGTCTCGCGCCAGTGCCGATTGGCGTCGCACTCCACGCGTTCCGGCGTCGGCTGGTCGTAGACCATGGTCCGCGAGGCCGTGCGCAGAATCCGGCCGTCGGCCGCCATCAGCACGCCCTTGATGGCGCTGGTGCCGAGATCGAGTCCGATCATGGGGCCGTCTGCGGGTGTCATCCCGCGTCTCCCCGGGGGCGGCGGCGACTGGGGGAGGGGATTTCAGCCCCGGGAACCGCCTCCTCCAGTCCGTGGGCGGCCAGCGCCGCTTCCGGCGCGACCCCGTCGTTGATGACGGCGTTGAGCGCCGCGATCAGAGCCGGCGGGCGCTTCGCGAGAAAGATGTTGCGCCCGAAGATGATGCCGCGCGCGCCCTGTTTCACGGAATCGGCCGCCTTGCGCAGCACGTCAAGATCCGTCCGGAGCTTTTCCGCGCCGATGGTGAAGACGGGCACCGGGGTGTTCTGCACGACCTCGTGGAAGCGCTCGCCGGTGTAGAAGGTCTTGACGAGGTCCGCGCCCAGTTCGGCCATAATGCGCGAGACGCGCTTGACCTTGGCGTGCACCTGCGCGGGCGTCCGCTCGGTGTGCTCGACCACGTAGGCCTCGCCGATGAGGGGAATCCCGAGCCGTTCCTTCTGGCGCACGACCTCGCAGAAGGTGCGCACGTTCTCCGTCTCGCGGCGCCGGTCGTTCTCCTCCTCGAGGAAGAGCGAGCAGATCACCGCTCCCGCCCCGGCCTGCGCGGCCTCCTCGACCGTCGTGGCGATGGTCGTGAAGCCCTCGCGGTACTCGAGCGGGTAGTAGAAGGAGGCGCTCCAGTTGATCCGCACGACCGGCACCGGCGCGGCGGGCGCGGCCAGCAGTTCCCAGTGGCGCTGCAGCATGAAGCGCGGCAGCAGCAGCGCGTCCGTCGCCAGGCAGTTTTGGATCGCCGGCGCGGCCTGCTCGATGCCGGGCTGGTCCCCGTACTCCATCACATGATCCAGCGCGGAAATCACGAGGTTGCGCTTTCCGCGGAACAGGCGGCTCAACCGCAGGGGAATACCCGACATGGCATGTCTCGCTTTCTGGGCGGGCTGGCGGCGGCCCGCTTGCGCCTGATGCGTGGCATCGATAAATAGGATAGCACCAAGCCGTTGAAAATGCTTCCCAAATTGCGTCCATCAAAAGGATAGTAGCCCGCCAGCCAGCGGCCAGCGCAACGCTGGTCGCTGGCTGGCGGGGGGCGGAAAACCGAGCCCAGTAATCGGCTAGCCACAGGGAGGCGCGCGGGGGCGCATGGAGCAGCGGTCGAATTTTTGAGTGCGCGCGGCTCCGCGCGCTTCTATAGCGGAGCCTGCTCCGCGAGTGACTTAGCCCCGTACCATCCACTGGTATTCCCATACTATCGCACGGCCCCCCGCCTCCGAACTGGTTGCTACCGCCGCAGGCGGCGGGTTAGAAAGCGCGTGCACGCACGCGCAGTCAAAATTCCGGTCATGCGCGTACACGAGAAGTCCGTGTCGCGTTTCCGCGCGCGGCCCTGCCAGCTATGGCGTGGCGCGGCGCGGCGTCTTCCTTGCCTTCACACCATGTCGTAGGGTGCGACAACGGCGTCATCGGCGAGGCGCTCAAGGCTCTCGGCGGGTGCGAGAACCAGCCCGGGAGCAATCCGCATGCGGGGATAGCTCGCGCGCAGGGAAACGAACCCCCGTGCGTCGTTCCGGGTTGGCCGGCTGGCCAGCTTGATCTTGATCGGATAGAGCACGCCATCGCGCTCCAGGATCAGATCGATCTCGCTGCCGCCGTGCATCCGCCAATAGTGGAGAGCCGCCTTGCGCGACATGGCGGACTGAAGTTTTCGGATCTCGGACACGATAGCGGTCTCGAACAGGGCGCCGGCCATCGGGTGTCCGCCCAAGGCGCTCGGAGAGGTGATCCGGGACAGGTGGCAGGCCAGGCCGGTGTCGGTGAGATAGCCTTTGGGTTTGGAGGAAATCCGCTTGATCGCATTGCCCTGGTAGGCGCGCGCTAACGCGAACCACGCATCGAGCGGCATCGGCAGGACGAGCTTGCCCATCGCGCACTTCGTCGCCACCTCCCACACCGAGATCGCGGACACCGTCATGCCGTCCCCGCCCTCGGCGCGCGCGATCACCTGCCGCGCGCGCGCCGACAAGCGCGACGGGTCGTGCAGCCACCACAACCACGCCTGCGTGTCCAGCACGATCAAGGCCGCGAGCCTTTCCGCATGGCACGTTTCGCGCCGGATCGTTGCCTTTCGCCCGCACCGTACGATGCCTCCGATTCGGCCACTGAGCAGGCCTTCCACAGATCCGCCAGGGGCGCGTCGAAATCGTCAGGCACGGTGATTGGTGTACCCCGCAGCGGATACGGATTGGTTCGCGTCGGTCTCGTCTCGACCGGCACCAGCATGGCCGCAGGCTTGCCATACCGGAGCAGGACCACGGCCGCATGCGTCGCCGCGACCGACTTCACCAGCGCCGGCAGTTTGTTCCGCGCCTCGGAAATGTTCAAGGTCTTCATGGCAGCTTCTCGCTATTTACAACAACTGTTGCACGGAAGTGTCGGCAGGTCAAGCCTTCCCGGAAAAAGCCCCGCCCGGACGTTCGCCCCGTGCGCTTCCGCGCGCGGGGCTACCAGCCCGGAAGTGTCGGCCATGTTCGTTCTTGCCCTTTCATCATGCCTATCTGGAACGGCTCGCGGGGACGCTCGCCCTCCAGGGGGTTCGTTATGCGGTCTTTGGTATTGGGTATGTGGCCATGTTCGTTCTTGCCCTTTCATCACGCCCATCTGGAACGGCTCGCGGGGACGCTCGCCCTCCAGGGGGTTCGTTATGCGGTCTT
>CAZYRQ010000116.1:0-6053 GCA_964649455.1 uncultured Lentisphaerales bacterium | reverse complement strand
CCGATCCTCTTCGAGCGCCTGCGCGTCCCCGGCATGGTCGGCCTGATCGCCGCCGGGCTCCTGCTCGGCCCTCACGGCGCCGGCCTCTTCGAGGCCGACGCCACCTTCACCCTCCTGGGCACCGTCGGCCTGCTCTACTTGATGTTCCTGGCCGGACTGGAGATCAACGCGGACGAATTCCGCGCCAATCGTGCCGGCAGCCTCGTTTTCGGCGGGCTCACCTTCCTGATCCCGATGGCGGTCGGCACGCTGCTGGCGCGGCAGGTGATTCCAGGCTTCGGCTGGAAGCAGTCCATCCTGCTGGCCAGCATGTTCGCCTCGCACACGCTCGTCCCCCACCCGATCGCCACCCGCCTCGGACTGTCGCGTCACCCCGCCGTGGTCACGACCGTGGGCGGCACGCTCATCACCGACACGGCCGCGCTGCTCGTGCTGGCCGTCATCGCGCAGATGACCCGCACCCGGCTGACCCCCGGTTTCCTCGCCCTCCAGCTGCTCCTACTGGCCTTCTTCGTGGCAGCCGTGCTGCGGGGCGTGCCGCGGCTCGGCTACTGGTTCTTCCGCCGCGCCGAACCCGACGGGGCGGGCGAGTTCACCTTCGTGCTGGCGATCGTTTTCCTGGCGGCGCTGGGCGCGCTGCTGACGGGGGTCGAGGCAATCATCGGCGCCTTCCTGGCGGGACTCGCCCTGAGCCCGCTGGTGCCGGAGCAGGGAGTATTGCGCAACCGGCTGACGTTCACGGGCCACGCCCTGCTGATTCCCTTCTTCCTGCTGAAGATCGGCATGCTGGTCAATCCCGCCGCACTGGCGCGTGACTGGGACGGATGGCGCATCGCGCTCTTCATGTGCGCCACGGTCACGGTCACCAAGGGGCTGGCTGCCTGGCTCGCTGCCCGGCACCTGCGCTTCAGCCGCGAGGAGGCCGGACTGATCTTCGGCCTGAGCGTGAACCAAGCCGCGGCAACGCTCGCGGCGGTGCTGGTGGGCTGCGAGATCGGCCTCTTCGATGAGACGGTGCTCAACGGCACCGTACTGATGATCCTCGTCTCCTGCACCCTCGGCCCCTGGGTCACCGAGCGTGCCGGACGACGGCTTGCCGAGCGGCTGGCGCGCGAGCCGCCATCCGCCGGGCCCACGCGCGCCGGCGGCGTGGTGGCCGCGGTCGGCTCGCCGACCGGCGCCGAGCGCGTGCTGGATCTGGCGCTCCTGCTGGCGCCGCCCGGTGCCGGGCGCATCCATGCGTTGCACGTCGTGCAGGAGGGCACCGGCGAGCAGCAGGCGATACAGCAGGCTGATAGGATCCTCGGGCACGCCATCGTCCGCGGTGCGGCCGGCGGCAAGGCGATCACCGGCCTCACCCGGCTCGCCCCTTCGCCCGTCCAGGGTATCGTCCACGCCTCGCGGGAACTGCGCGCCGCCGTCATCGTCATGGGATGGTCCGACCGCAGCGCCGCCCGGCTCTATCTCTTCCGCTCGGTGCTGGACCGCATTCTCGCCGGCACGCCCGAGCGCACCGTGGTCGTGGGACGCTGGCCCCATGCGCCGGGCACCTCGCAGCGCGTGCGGGCCGTGATTCCCCCGCTGGTCGACCAGCAACAGGGATTCGACGAGGCGCTCCAACTCCTGTGCCGGATCGCGCGCCATGTCGGCACGCGCCTGGAATTCATTACCACCGAATCCATCCAGCCGCGCCTGCGGATCAGTCTCGGCCGGATACCCGGCAAGCCGGATGCCGGTTTCACGGTCTGCGGACGCTGGGAGGACGTGCCTGGCTTCCTCCGTCAGGATTTGCGCGGGAGCGACCTGGTCGCACTGATCAGCGCGAGGCGTTCGCAGGCCGCCTGGGGCACGGAACTCGAGCGCCTTCCAAGCGCTCTGGCGCGCCATTTTCCGCGCAACAACCTGCTCCTTCTCTTTCCACCAGTGGTTCCCGGCAATGGTGGCCAGCAAACGGGTGTCCCTGGCGAGGAGACGGTACCGCAAAGCGGCCAGATTGCCGAGCGCTGCGCGGCACAGGCGCTGCTCGGCTGGCAAGGCACGCTCCCCGAGGCTGTCGGCGTTCTGCTGGAACGGGGTCTGGTCACTAAGCCCGCCGCAACAACCCTCACCCACGCTCTGCTGGCCAACGAAGCAACCGAGCTGCTGCCGGGCGTGGTCCTGCTGCACACGCATGCCGACGCTGTCCGGGAAGTGCTCCTCCTGCTGGCGACCGGGAACATCGCGCTGCCGGAACCGGAATCGCCGCCCGCCCGGATCCTGTTGATCCTCGTCAGTCCCTACCACGACCCGCCCGAGCGCCACCTGGCCACACTGGCCCGGTTGGTCCGGCTGCTCCAGCGGCCCGGCCGGGTCGAGGCACTAGAGGCGGCACGCTCGCCCGACGCGCTGGCACCTCTGCTCGCAGAGGCGTTCGGGTGATGTCGTCAGCAATTCTAGTGATGCAGATGGAGCTTTTCCCGTCAGGATTCTTCACTTGCCCCCTATGTGGATGATGTGCTCATCCACAATCAACCCGGCTATGCGGCGAAGTACACCCCGAACGCATTCGCGGTCGCGGAGGCGGGATGGCGCGATTTCGTCGTGCGCATGGGCAACGGCGCCGTCGGCAACGAGGCCGATCCCTTGAAGGTCACGTTCACCCAAGAGGCATCGGCGCTCGGCGGGGAGTCCTGGTCGCGCACGGATCAGCCAGTCTCGCGGGCGCCGTCTACATGACGCAGGGCGACGTCGAGGACTGCATCCTCTCCAACAACGTCTGCTCCACGAACTTTAAAGGCGAGCACTTCCTCGCCGGCGCTGGCTACACCGACGCGACGGGAACAAAATACTTCCCCCGCAGCCTATTACACACCCGATTGACTCCGCCGGAGGCGGTCGATAAGATACGCCGCATCATGCGGGCTCTCCTTTTCCGTTACCGTCGGCGCGTCGGCCTGTGCGCCGTGCTCTTCCTGCTGTCATGCCTGTCCCTCACCGCAGCGCCGAAAGTGCGTCTGCGGGCGGCCTCCTCTGGTCGGATCCCCGCCCCGGCGGCGCTCGCCGCACGGGTGGAGACGCAGGGTCGGACTGCGCGCCTCGTCGAACTGGAGATTGCCGCCCTCGGCCCGCGCGTGCCCCAGACCTTCTCGCGGCACCTCATCGGCAACACCGAGGGCTTCGGCTGGTATGTCAGCCGCCATTTCGCACTCAAGACGGATCTGCCGGAAGCCCATGTCCGCGAGACGCTGACCCTGCTCGAGCTGGCGCTGCCGCAGATCGAAGCGCTCTTCGGCGACACCGCCGCCGCGCTGGCCGACCGCCGTCTGGCGTTTGTCTTCGCCTCCAGCCGCCCCGCGCTCCGGCGCGCCATGGCCGGCGACGACCTGCATGTGCTCAACCTCGGGGGCATCACGCAGGAGGGCTACTGGGGCGCCTACCAGTACGCCGGTTCGTCCTACCAGAACCGCTACATCATCCTCCACGAGTTCGCCCACCTCTTCCAGTACGCGCTCGCGGGCGGCACGCGCCACTGCTACGGCTTCTTCATCGAGGGCATCGCCGACTTCTTCTCCAGCCACGTCTACGATCCCGAACGGCAGCAGTTGACGGTGAACGTCCTCGACCGGGCCCCCATGCACAACCATCTGGCCGCCGGCCTGGCGGAGTGGGAGCGCCGGAAGCGTCCTCCCTTCAGCGTGCTTTACGCGGAGGGAGCGACGACGCGCGGGCTCGATGTCCTGATGACGGCCTTCCTCCAGTCCACGCCCGAGCGGGAACTGAAGTGGCGCCTCTACTGCCACGAGACCCTGCGCCACGGTCGTTTCGACCAGGATCCCCGGCGGCTCTCCGACGAACTGATGGCCGCCCTCTATGGCGACTGGCCCGCCCTCGACCGCAGCTTCTCCGCCTGGATGGAGCGCCTGCCGACTTTCGTGCAGCTTGATCACGGCTTTGACCAGTGCGGCGAGGATCTGGTCAGCCAAAATCCGCTGCCGGGCCGGACGGCCCGCCTGCGCCTCAATCCTCCGCCCCTGGCGCGCACGCCCGCCGATGCGTTCACCCGCGACTACCCCCGGTCGACGTCGCGCCAACGCGCCGGGGCGGCAGCCAACACCTTCAGCCTCGCCTTCGCGCTGGCCCCGGCGCACCTCCCCGCCGCCGGCCGGCTCGACCTGCAACTCGGCTGCGACACGCCGGTGCTGCGCGTCAGCATCAGCAACGGACAGCAGATCGCCCTCGCCACCCGCTCCTCGAACTGGATCTGCACCCTTCCCCCCTCGCCCGCAGCCGGCTCCGAACCAACGGAGTTCGACGTCCGGCTCGACGTGACGCCGGACGAGGCGCGCCTGACGCTCCTGCACGGGCTATCGCCGCAACCGCTGGCGCAGGGCCGCGTTCCGCTCGCGCCCGGCCAATTCGCGGCCGCCGGCGGCGCCCCTGCTGAGCTCGCCGCCACGGTCGGCGGCTACCGCCTGACTCCCTGGTTCTGGGACACCCCTGCGCCAAGCCCGGGCACGCCGTCGCCGCTGGGCGTTCTTGGGCGGTGGCGCCCGCTCGCCTCGCGCTTCGGCACGCCCGACGCGGCCGGCCCGGTCTTCCGCGCCCTCCGGGCGCTGGGCGACCAGGCGCCGGACACGCTGCAAATCGCGGGCCACATGCTGCTGGCCGACGCCGCAGCCACCCCGAGTGCCCCCCGGCGCCTGCCCGCAGACGAATTGGAGTCGGAAGCCTTCTGGAAAGGGCTTGCCACCGCCATCCAGACGGGATCCGCCAGCGACACGGCACGACAGGATGCGTTGGCCGCGCTGGCGGATGCCTCATTGGATCTGGCGCTGGCGGCCTCGGACGACGGCGCCGAAAACACGGCGCTGGTGCGTGTGCGCCGGCCCGGCATCGGCGCGTGGCGCGGACGCCTCTCGCTCTTGATGGACGACGAACTGCTTCAGGCGCGCAGTCTGCGGGGACACCGCGCTGATGCGGTGGAGGACGTGCGCCTGCCGCTGCCCGGGGCGATCCGTTCGGGCGTGCATACCGTGACGGCCAAGGCGGAGGTGACCTGGCTGGGCCAGCCGCTGGTGCTGCGGCGTCGTCTTGTGGCCAATCCGGGCATCCCGCGCTGGCACGTCGTCGGCCCCTTCATGCTGCCGGACGGCGTCTTCACCAACACCGTCTTTCCGCCGGAGCAGGAGACCCTGGATCTCGAGCGCCTTTACGCCGCGCCGGATGGCACGCAGATGCCCTGGCAGCGCGTGGAGCCGCCGCCGGAGCAGCCGCTGGAGGCGGATCATCTGATCCACTTCGCGCAGCGCTTCCGGCGCCAGGCCAACTTCGCCGCCGCCTATGCCGCGGCGATCTTCAACAGCAGCGAAGCCGTGCCGGCCACGCTTGCGCTGGGCGTGTCCGACGGCGTGCAGGTCTGGCTCAACGACGTGTGCGTGCTGACGGACTTACGCCCGCGCGAGTGGGCGCCGGGCAACGTCCGCGTGCCGGTCACCTTGGCGCGGGGCGCCAACACGCTGCTGGTCAAGAGCGTGCACGCCGACGGACTCTGGTTCCTGTCGGCCCGGATCGAGGACAGGGGGGGAGAGCCGCTGCGTGGGGTTGTTTACCAATTCTCCCCCCAGAACTGACATTCGTCCATTCGTGTGATTTGGCGGAACCACCTCTCTGCGTCTGCGCTCTATCCCCCCCCCGACCGAATCCTCCAGCCCCTCCAGTGCCGTTACCCAGCGCAGAGCGACGCTCGGCACAGGTTGCGTGGCGACTATTGGCTAGTGGCTGTCGGCAGCAGGTGAACCGCCGCTTCGGCGACCTGCGACTGGAAGGCGGCGTGGTCGGAACAGTCGAGCACCGGACAGGGGAGGCTCCGGCGGAAGATGCTGCCGTAGTTTTTCGAGAGAATACGCGTGTCCGCGATGACGACCAGTCCACGGTCGCCGCGGTGACGGATCAGGCGGCCGAAGCCCTGACGCAGGCGCAGAACCGCCGCGGGCAGCGCGAGCGCGCGGAAGGCGCTCTGGCCCTCCTGCTCGAGCTGCTCGCAGCGGGCGCTCAGCACGGGGTCGCCGGGCGAG
>CAZYRQ010000115.1:0-6076 GCA_964649455.1 uncultured Lentisphaerales bacterium | reverse complement strand
CGCGTCGGAGTCCCGCCTTCAGGCGGAAGTGGTTCAGGGGCTTCAGCCCCGTCTCCCGCCTGATGCCAGCCGATTTACCTTTTCGCCCACACTCCATGCGCTAATCCTCACACCCCGGAGACTGACCCATTACATTCTGAACAGCAATTCTATTGACACTTACGGCGTGCTCCCGCTACAGTGGGCACCAGCGCGAAACGGTTCGCGGCAGCAGTCCTGGGGTTCGGCACAACCAGGAGCACGCCGATGCCGATGAACGTAGAGGGCCGGCAAGGTTCCCGGTGTCACGTCCATCGCCTGATCACGAATGCCGAGCCTGCAACCACCACACCGACGAAAGGCCGATCCCTCCATGGTTAAGCCGCTCATCAGCCGCGTGCGCGAACTGGCGTTCGCCACGGGTGCCCAGGCATTGGGCGTCGCCCCTGCCGAACGCTTCAGCCAGGCCCCCCGCCCCTACTGGCCATCGTCCTATCTGCCCGGTGCCCGGAGCGTGGTGGTCGTCGGTGTGCATTATCCCGATGCCTGCGTGGAGGAGTGCGGCGACAAGGATCTGCAGGCGATGAACGCCTACGGCATCGTGCAGGTGGACATGAACATCCTGCTCGATGTGCTCTCGTTCCGCATCGCCCGGCTGCTGGACCGGGAGGGCTTCGGCGCGGTCTCCTTCAGCACCTCGCACATCTGGCGCTACCGCCCGTTCGGCGAGATCGACCGCAGTTTCACCCCCGATTTTACCCATCGCCACGCGGCCGTGGCGGCGGGACTGGGCGAGTTCGGCTGGAACGGACTCGTGATCAATCCGGAGTTCGGGCCGCGCATCCGGTTCAACTGCATCATCACGCAGGCCGAACTGCCGCCCACGCCCATGTACGCGGGGCCTGCGCTCTGCGACAAGTGCATGCGCTGCGTGAAGCACTGCTCCATGGACACCTTCCGCAAAGAGGTGGCCGGTCTGGATCGCGTGGTGATCGGCGGGCGGGAATTCAAGTTCCCGCACACCAACAAGTGGCGCTGCGCCTGGGCGGAGCATTTCGCTCTCGGCCTGAATGTGCCCATTCCGGACAAGATCGATGAGCGCAGCGTGCTGGAGGCCAAGCGCCGGTACGGCGTCTACGGCGGGGAGATCGGCAACTGCCTGCGCCAGTGCCTGCCGCCGGACGCGCGCACGGCCCCGGTCGCGACCGCCTCGACCGTCTGGCGCCGGCGCAAGGCACCACCGGCCGGCGGAACCGCCCCGCTGCTGCGCGACCTCCGCCGCCTGAAGCCCCGGCCCGACTACCTGGCCACGATTCCTGTCGCGGATCTCCCGCCCGACCTCCGCACGTCCGAACTGCCCGGCGTGCAGGCGTTGCTGGTGCTGGGCGTGAATTTGCCCCGCGACCTGCCGGATCTTGAGATCCTAGGCCATGCCGGCGACCTCCCGGCGGGCCTCGAGGAGGCGACGGCCTTCAGCCGCGAGGAGGGCAACCGTCTGCTCGCGCTGCTCGGACACCATGCGGCCATGCTGGCCGAGCAGCACGGCTACGACGCCATGCCCCGCGTCGCGCTGAAAACCGACCGCCTGGCCGCGCTCTGCGGATGGGGCGACTTCAGCGGCGACGGTCGCCTCTTCAGAACCCATACCCACGGTACCAACAGCCTCTTCACCGTCGTCGCGCTCACGGCGCCGCTGACGCGGACGATCATGAAGGTGCGGCGACCGAAGCCCGTCCCATGCACGCGGGAGGCGCTGGAGAAGACCGCGCGGGCGCAGGGCGTCGATCTCTTTGGTGTCGCCCCCCTGCAACGCCTCGAATCATTCCCGGCCGTGCGCGAGCTCCAGCGGCTCTATCCCGGGCTCCGCAACGCCGTGGTTCTCGGGATGCACTATCCCGATGGCTACCTGGCCCCGGGGCCGGAGGCCCCCACCGGCGCCCTGGGCACCTACAGCTTCGCGCAATACCAGACGCACCGGGAGCTGGGCTGGGCGGCACTCGCTCTCTGCCGGCAGCTGGAAGCGGCCGGACAGGCCGGCGTGCCGATCCTCGACCTGGGCGGGAAGGCGTCGAAGACCCTCAATGTCCGCGGCACGCCCCCGGCCGACGCGGCCATGGACCGCGGCATGATCGGCCTGCTGCCGTTCGCCTTCATTCCCGACCACCGCGCCAACGCGCTGGCCGCCGTGGCCGCCGGACTCGGCGCCCTCGGCTATCACGGCGCCGCCCTCACCCCGCAGTTCGGTGTCCGGCAGCGCTTCATCTGCGTCCTGACCGACCTGGATCTGAAGGCCGACCCCCTGTCCAACTTCGATCCCGGGTGCGCCGCCTGCCGGCGCTGTCTCGACGCCTGTCCAACCGCCGCGCTCGACCGGCGTCGGAAGGAGAGCCTGTCCGTCGGGGGACGCACCCTGCGCATCCCCCGCCTGGATGCTCCGCGCTGCGACTGGGCCAAGCGCTTCGGGCTTGTCGGCGCCTCCGGTCCAGAGGCCCAGGGCTCGGCCACCGACATTCCGCCTCCAGAAACGATCTCGCTGAAGGCGGTTCACGAAGCCATGGGGGCGCGGGACCCCCTGCAGGATCACTTCGCTTCGATTCTCGAGCCCTGCATCCGCGTCTGCCCGGGACGTGGAAACTGGCCTGAGACCCAGTAGTCCAGATAAACCGTGAAGGCGCGCCGGACGAGCAGGCTGGGAGCTTCGACGTAGGATTTCACCACTGCAGGATCGCGGGGAAGGCCAAAGGCGAGCCGCACCTGCTCGGCCACAAAGGCGGCCTGCCAGGGACGCAGCTTCTGCCGACACGCTTCGAGGGTCGGCAGGAGCCGGAACATGCGCGCGCAGTCGGCGGAGCGTGGCGCGTGGCGCTGCGCGATGCGCGCGCAACTGCTGGCTGCGGTCAGCCGGGCGAGCGGTGGATTCGCGGCATCCGCCGCATAGTCGGCGAGGACGCGCCAGGCGCGCGGGGTGCCGCCGCAGCCGAGCGCCCAGGCGGCCGCCCAGCTCCGGGCCACTTGCTTACGCCCGGGCGGTGGTGGGTCGCGGCGTGCCACCGCCGCAGCCAGGATCCGCTCGCCCGCGGCATCGCCCCAGGCGCAGCAGAGCAGAGCGGCATGGTAGGCGGCGTCCTGCGCTGCGGGATTCCCTGCGCGCGACCGGAGCAGCGGCGCGACCAGCGGGCGCGCCGTCTCCGGGCCGAGGCGGTAGAGGCGCCAGAGCGCGAGTCCCGGATCCTCTGTCGCCAGCGCGTCGATCCAGGCCCGGCGGTTGGCCTCCGTGTCGGGGCCGTTGAGCACGGCGTCGCCGTCCAGCGTGCTGACCGCGCGCCCGAAGTGATGGATGTCGGCCAGCGGCGGCTGCAGGGCGCCCGAACGGAGCAGGGCCTGCCGAAGCTCGTCGAAGGGAATCGACCGGTTGGCGGTGCCGTGCTGCACGGATAGCGCGGCGGCCAGTCCCGCCGCCTCGCCGAGGCGCTGCATGTCGCGCTGCATGCGGAAGCTCATGCTGGCGTCGAATGTGCCGCCGGCGGCGCGGCAGGCGCCCCAGAGATTGTCGAGTCCCTGCGGCAGGAGGACACGGTAGGGAATCTCGCAGGCCGTCCGCGCTCCCCAGCATCCGGCGCCCCAGACCAGCATTGCGGTGCTGTCACTCTCGGCGAAATAGTCGTCGGCGTGGTTGTCGTAGTGTGCGCCGGTGAAGCCGATTGCGTCGTCGAACCGGCGCCGCTCGAAGAGATCGTCCAGTGTGAGCTGGTAGTCGGTCTCGATCAGGCGCCCCTGTCGGAGGCCGACGGCGGGCACCATGCCGGTGGCGCGGTTGAAGGCGTTGGTCACCTGCAGGGCGTAGCCGTGGAGGCCTTCCACGCGCGCCCGCGTCATGTCGCGGGCGTCGTTGGGGTCGACGAAGCCGGCGTCGGTGTTGCTGATGAAGGCGGTCAACTGCTCGGGCAGGTAGCTGAAGGCCGAGCACGATTGCGAATAAGCGTGCAGGTTGCCGTCGCCGCCGCGTCCGAGGCGGCTCGGAACACCGGCCGCGTGGCAGAGGGTGCCCTCGCCGGTGGCGTCGATCCAGGCCGCTGCCCGGACGGTGCGGATGCCGTCGGGCGTGGCGACGGTGGCCGAAACGATCCGACCGCCGTCGCGTATGACGCCGAGGAGGCGGCAGTTGTAGTGCGTCTCGACGCCGGCCGCTGTGATCAGCCGGTCGAGCACCGCACGCCGCGCATGCGGATGGAAGCCCGCCGGCCAGTGGTTGCGACGGGCGAAGCGGGGCATCAGGCGGGCGACCTCGCCGTCGATCTCCTCCTGGAGTCCGCCGGGGCAGCCGTAGTAGTAGGCGTGGATGCCTGCCGCCACCGCGACACCGCCCGGGAAGGACTGCTCCTCGAAGGCCAGTACGCGGCGGCCCGAACGCCCGGCGGCGATGGCCGACAGCGCGCCGGCGGTGCCGAGCCCCGCCACGACGATCTCCGCTTCGAACAGACCGTCGGAAACTGGCGGCGCGGGCGGGGTAGGCGTCAGTTCGTACGCGGCCTGCGCCCGGCCTTCGAGCTGCGCCAGCGCGGTGCAGCCGAGTTCGTAGCGGTCGACGAGCGTCATGGTCGGCTGCCGAACGAGCCCCGGCACAGCCAGGGCGAGGTTGGCGGCGGGGGACGCGGCCTCGAAGCCCTCGTCATATTCCGGGTAGAAAGCGTAGCTCGCGTGGCTGACGAAGGCATCGTCATGCGCCTTGCCGAGCAGCTCCCGCAGCGCCCCGAGCCCGGACACCAGCAGGTCGGCGAGTGGCGGTGTGCCGCGTCCCGGCGCGTCGAACCGCAGCGCGCGCTCCGCGAGCCAGTGCGACGACTGCAAGGTGGCGTGAACGCCGGGGAAGTCTGGCAGTGCAACGGGGATCCCCTCCTCCGCGGGCCAGCGCAGGCGCTGCAGCATCGCGTAGGCCAGGCGCCGGGCCGGTGGGCGAGGGGCCGGACACGCGCCGCAGAGACACGCCAGGCGTCCTTCCTCGGTCGCGTCGATCCACTGCCGGGCGGCGAGGCGCCGCAGCCCTTCGGGACAGGCGACGGTAACGGCGGCGAGGCAATCGCCCGCGCGCTCGACGGCCACGGGCGTGGCATAGTAGAGCCGCGGCGCGCCGGCGTCGCGCAGGATTTCGTTGGCGGCCCACTCCGCCTGGCCGCCGTCGATGCGCCCGTCGCCGACGCCGGTGATGATCGCCATGGTGCGGCCGAAACCGCTGAAGCGCTTCGTCCAGAGTCCGCTCTCCGCGTGGAAGGTGCGGCTGCTCTCCCAGAGCAGGTCGCACCGCGGATCGACGAGCAGGACGCGCATGCCCGCCTGCCGGGCCTGCTCGGCCGCGCCATATCCCACGTAGCCTGCGCCGACGACGATCAGGTCGTACACCGTGCCGAACGGCGCGTCCAGCGGCGGGAGGGGGGTGTCCATGGTCAGGCGAGTTCCACCAGGCGGCGCAGGTTGGCCAGGCCGATGCGCAGGCTGCCCAGGACGTCCTCCATACCCTCGAATTCGATCGAGAGGATGCCATTGTAGCCTGAGCGCTTCAGGGCGCGCAGGGCCTGCAGTAGGGGGACGTCGCCGTGGCCGATGATCGCGCCGCGCAGGAAGTTGCCGCCGCGGCTCAGGAACCACCCCTCGCCCGGATTGAAGCCGTTGCCCGGTTTGATGTGGAAGTCCTTGGCGTGCGCATGGAACACGTGGCGTGCGAGGCGGCCGACCGCCTGGCCGGCATCCTCGTCCACGCAGTAGAAATTACCGAGGTCGGCGAGGACGCCGAAGTTGGGGTGCCCGACGGCATTGATGAGCTTCTCGACGCGCGCGCTGTCCTGGCAGAAGAACCCGTGGTTCTCGACCATCGTCCGGATGCCTTTCTTCGCGGCATACTCGGTGACGGCTCGGCATCCCTCAGCCAGGCGCGGCAGGGCGTCGTCGAAGCCCGTGGGGCCGGTATAGCCGGCGGCGAAGCCGCCGGTGGCGTCGTGGCGCATGCCGGGGACGCCTAGTCTTTCGGCTATGTCCACCTCGCCCTGAACCCGTTTGATCTCGGCCTGCAGGTCGCCGCCCGAACCGTTCAGAAAGTCGGCGC
>CAZYRQ010000114.1:0-6079 GCA_964649455.1 uncultured Lentisphaerales bacterium | reverse complement strand
CCGGGGGACACTGGAAGGCGCTGTTCTCGACGGTCACGCCGGCCGCCACCGCAACATGGTCGGAAGAGGGTATCGTCCCCAGCTTGTCGGCGACCGTCGTATCCTTTACCGTGCCGCCGGTCGCCTTGTACTGCATGCCATCGGGATAATACGCGATGTTGCCCTGGATGTCGCAGCCGTCGATCGTACCGCCGGTCTGATAGACGCCTCCGTATTTCTGCGTGTAGCTGTTCTTGTTGCCGGTGACGGTCGAATCCAGGAGCGTGCCGCCGGTCATGTAGACGCCGCCGGCCGTGCCGGTGTTGTTGCTGAGGACGCAGTCCCGGACGAAGCCGTTGATTAGATACACGCCGCCGCCGGTACCGCCCGCACTGTTTCCGAAGATTTCGCACCCCAGCAGCTTCGCGTTGGCACCGTTCAGACAGACGCCGCCGCCGTTGCCGTTGTACGTCATCGCGTTGTTGCGGATGATGCAGTTGGTAACCGTTCCGGACGCGATATACACCGCACCATGCTGGCTGGCCGTGCCGTTGTTCATGTTGTTGCGGTTGCGTTGGACGAGGGAGTGCCGGAGTTCGGCGGAGGTGCCGGAAAGCTGCACGGCGCAGCCGCCCCAGTTCGGGCGGCAGTTGGAGACCGCGCAGTACTCGGCCAGACCGGCCTGGATCAGAAGTCCATTACAGTACGGATTTGAGGCACCGTCGTTGCCGTAGTTGTAGATGCTGAAGCCTTTCAAAACCGCGAGCGGGTGGTTGAGGTCGACGCCGCGGCTGAACGCTTTGATGATGTCGCCCGACAGATTGTACCTTCCGCGGATGAATGTCCTGTCCGCGCCGTTTTCGGAGACGAGCTTGATGGGCTTGGCGATGGACATGAACGGATCCGATTTACGCTTGTAGGTGCCGTCCTTGACGAGGATCGTGTCGTAGTCCGCTGCGGCGGAGACGGCATCCTCGATGTTGGTATAGACGGTGATGCCGTCGCCGTCGGGTCTCACGGTGAGCTGACGACCGAAGAGCGCGGTGACGGTGGATTCACCCACCGCGAAGGTGACCGACGGCTCCGCCGGGTCGGCATTGCCGATGTCGCCCGTCCAGCGGAAGAACACGTAGCCCGCGTCCGCCGTGGCCGTGGCCGTGACCGTCGTTCCCGGCAGCGCCCATTCAGTCGAGACGTCCACCGAGCCGTGTTCGCCGGCGACCGCGGTCTGGTACTCGATAAACCCGGCGCCGTTCACCCGGATGACGGCGGTCGTCGTCGGCGAGGCCGTGAGCGTGCCGGACGCGGGGGCGGTGAAGTGTTTCGCCGCGAGGTCGTAGACTCCGGCGACGCCGTTGCTGACGGCCGGCAGGAAGTGGGACGAGAGCGTGGCGCCGTCGAGATAGACCTCGGCGGAATAGAGCCGCATCTTCATCCCGGTCGTGAACGCGCTGCCGGCGTTGTTGAAGTTGAACAGGAAAATCGGGTAGTCAAGCGGCTCCGTAGCTTTCGGAACCGTGGAGGAGTTTGCGGTGCCATTGAGCGTGACCGTCTGGTTGGAGCAATCGAGCGTGTATTGCGTTCCCGCCGACATGGCCGCCGTCAGATCCGTGGTGCCTGTCCAGTCAAAACGGAACTTGGACGCAACGCAGACGAGGTTGCAGGCCTTCGCATCGCATACGTTCGTCGTGCCTCGCACGCCAAACATGCCGCGCGCAGTAGCATCCACCGTCGTCGGCGACAGCACGACCTTCATGCGCGTGGTGGCCGGGTTCGGGCACACGCCGGTGTCGATATACGCCGTGCCGTCAGACGCGACGTATTCGACAAGCTGAATGTCGCCATAGGCGCAGACTGCCACAGCGAAGACTGCCGCGAAACCGAGATTCTTCATCATAATGTACCTTTGCAATTGGCAGTCGCCATTCTGCCATCTGTACGGCACGACCACCGCACGTGAACGTCGCGGTTTATCGGTCAGAACAAGTTTGAGCGAACGCTTGATCCGCTCTCCCCAAATTCACTAACCGCTACTGATACATGAGGGACATTATACGGTGCGTATGGATGCCCGTCAACGCCTAGCCGAAGGTGAACTTTCTCTGGTGAACTTTCTCTGGTGACCTTTCTCTCCTGCCTGCGCGGGCCGGCAGGAATGCCTGCCCCACCGGGGACGGCGGCGACTGCGATGCTGCCTCCCCATCGCCGGGCTATCGGTGGGGGTTCCGCCTCAGCCCACGCCGGGGGGAACGAAATCCCGCGTTGTGGCCTCGATCACCAGCGTGCGGAAACCCGCCAGCCCGCGCTCGACGGCAAACCCCGCCCCGCCGCCTGCAAAGGTCGCGTCCCGGGCAGTCAGCACCCGACGATCATCGATGGAGACGCTGATCAGGTCGCCCTCCACCCGCGCCTCCAGCGTGTAGGCACGGTTCTCCTCCAGCGCCAGCGGCGCCTCGGCCAGCACCTGCTCGCCATAGCAGTGGCGCACGATCTGCACCGTGTCCTTGGTGAACCAGACGGCGTTGTGCCGCCGCAGGCCCTGGTACCGCAGCAGCACGCCGGCCCGCTCGGCCGCATGGATCTTGAAACCACACCGTAATCCGCAATTACGCCAGGAGCGGTTGCCGGTGACCAACATGCCCAGTCCTTCGTTCCGACCGAGATAGAGCCACTCTTCGCGGTCATTCGAGAAGCGCCCGCGCACAAGGTCGAGATTGGAGATCCAGCCGGGGATCGCCCGCGCGCCCGGGGCCGGAAGCACCGCGGGATAGTCGAGCCTCACCGCCCCGCCGAAATCCACGTAGTCGACCACCACCTCGCCCTCGCACGGCTCCTCGGAAGCGGCTTCCAGACCGAACTCGTGCAGGGGCGCCCACCCCGCCTCCACAATCCAGGAGAGAGTCGCGGAGGCCCCCGCGCGCAGCGCGACCGGCGCCGAGTAGACCAGGACGTCTTCCGTCGTGCGGACATAGAGCCGCAGCGTGGCCGGCGCCGACAGCGCTTGGCAGTGGAGACGGGCCTGCACGGTCATCCCGTTGTATAGTAGAGGCGTGGACACGCAGGTGTAAGCCGTGCGTTCGGAGGCGACGGCGAGTAGCGGCGTCGCGATGCGTGCGGGCGCCGCGCGGTCGGTTCCGAAGCCGAAGCCGAGCGCGCGCGTGCCGGCGGCGCCGACCGACGCCGCGACGTTGACCGCCCGCGCCCGACCGGCCGACCGCTGGTAGCCATGCACGGCACCCTGCATCTCGAAATGGTGCAGGGCGCCGCCTTTGGGCGCAGGCGCGGGTTCGGCCTGCATCACGCGGCGTCCGATGGCGGCGACGATCCGCGAGTGGCGCAGCACGTCGGTGACCGAATCCGTGCCGTCCGCCGTCGGCAGCAGGAGCCGGTCCGCGAACGGCGTGCGGAAATCGTACGTGTCGCCGAGATGGTCGAGCCCCGCGACCAGCGCCGACACGCAGCCGACGTTCGCGGCATTGCAGTCGGTGTCCCAGCCGGCCGTGCAGACGATCTGCAGGGCTTTGAAGAAGTCGTTCCCAGCATAGGCCCAGGCCATGACCATGAGGGCGTGGTTCGGGACGATGTGGCAGTTGCCGCCGTAGACCGTGTAGCCGTACCGCTCCTCGATGCGGGCAAAGGTGCGGCGCCAATCGCCGTCCGCTGCGGCCCACGCGCGCACGTCGCGGTGGACCTGCGCGATGAGAGATTCGGGGGGAATCCAGGCCACTGCCTCGTCGAGAAGGCGAGCCATCTCCTTCGTCACGAAGGCGAGGCTGACCATGGCCGCGACGACCCGCGCGGCATGCACCGCCTCGCCGTCGTGCGAGACGCGGGCGGCCTTCTCCGCAAGCCGCACCGCCAGCTCGGGCCGGCCGGGCGCCACCATACCGAAGGCGTCGATGAAGATCTGCGCGCCGATCTGTTCGGAAACCTCGCGGCCGTTGCGTCGCATGGAGCCGGATTCGGGCGCGCCGATGCCGCGCTTGAGATTGCTGAAGGCGGTATGCTCGGTGGACTGCGACACGCCGCCCCACCAGAGCACGGTCTGCCCCTCCAGCAGGTAGTTGAGCCAGTTCTCGCCATAGAGCCGGTCGGGGGTCTCCACGTAGCAGCCCGAATCGGCCAGGATCTTGATGAAGGTGAATGTGCCCGAGATGTCGTCGTCGGCCACCACCAGCGGCACGTTTTGGTCGGCATGCACATAGCGATCAATCTGTCCCCACCGGGCCTCGATGTTTCGTTTAGTCCAGCCTTCAAAGGGGCGTCCCAGGTAGACGCCGATCACCTTGCCCAGCATGGCCGTGTAGACTTGCCGCTCGTAGTCCGCGATCATTATGGCTCCCGTTGGCTGACGGCCGACGGCCCAAGGCCGCGTGGCACCGCCGTCGTCCGATTCCGTTCGGAGGCAGGATTATACCGTCACGGCCGACATGACTCAATCCCGCTCAGGTGCCCAGCACAGCACAGCACAGCCCAAGAGGAAAGGAGCAACGGATGCCGCTGATGTGGAAGAAACTTTTGGTGTCCACGTCCACCGCATACGTTCATCCTTCACCCCTGTTTCCAGGGTCGCCAACATGCGCTTCGTCCCGCCGCACGGTTCCGCCCGCGCCTCTCGGGCGCGCGCTTCTCCCGCCTGTTTAGCCCGGCTTGCGCCGGACATTGGCGCGGCTCTGGACTGCGCAGTTCTCCCGTCTGCTCGCCAGCCATGCTACAGTGTAGGCTAGGCATTCCTGCCTGTCCGCGCAGACAGGAATGTATGCGCCACCTTGTTCCGTGCTTTCTCACATGCCCCCACCCCTCTCTCGCGCCCGCTTCACCATGCGCTCTCTTCCCGCGCACCCACGTCGCTAGCCGATCGCCGGCCGGCCTTCGAATAGGCCCTGGAAAAAGGCGGGCAGAGTTGCTTCCAGAAGGTGGCGGACGGTTTGGAACCGCTGCCGCCGACACGGAAAGGAAGGACACAATGAGGATGCAAACGCTGCAAATCATGCACATCGATGTGCCGGCGGTGGTCACGCGGCGCGACACCTACCTGCGCGAGCTGCGCGGTCTCGGACTGAATCCGGTGGAAATCGGATGGCGCGATGGCGTGGGGCGCGACGCCATGCAGCATCTGGAGTCGATCATCGCCTGGGTGCGCCGCTGGCAAGCCACTGACGGCGACCGCGACCGCATGGTGCGGCAGGGCTTCGCCTTCCCGCCGGTGGTACCCGACGGCTCGCCCGAGCAGGACTGGCACCGCTTTACGCGGTGGATGCGCCATCTACCCCTTCACTGGAGCTATGCCTGATGGGCGACCGGCAGGCATGTGGACGGCCCCGGGCCGCGTGCCGAAGGCTCGCAGCCCCTTGCACCAAACTTACGGTGACCTCTGCGGGTTACTCGACGTGAAGGATCTGGCTCCGGCGGTATTCCGCCGGAGCGAGGGCAAGGAGCGTTCGCGGGGAGTCACGGCACGCGGGCGTTGAAGTAGGCGGCGGCCGCGGGCGTGAGATGGCTCTGCCCTGCAAGGTCGGCGATCAGGGCGCGGACGGCCTGGCGCTCCAGGGCGCGGCTCTTCTCCGCCGACACTTCGCTCTGCTGCCCGACCTTGACCAGAACATCAATCCGCTGCAACGCTAGGCGGCACCGCTCGAACGCCTCGGCGACGACTGGCGGCGGTGGCAGCGCGCCGCCGGCGATGCCGATCCTCTCGCGTTCGGCCGTCGGAAAGATGGCGAGCGGCACGGTGCGCGCGGCGCCGTCCGGCAACCGGAAAGTGGCGCGCTGGGCGTCGGCGGAAACCAGCGTGCCGACCAGCACATGCCCCGCATGGTTGGTGTAGCCTTGCGGCGGCGCGGCGGCGGTGTTTGTCGCGGCGGAGGCGGCAAACTGCGCGCGGGCAATGGTGGCGCAGGCTAGGGCGGCGAAGATGGCGGCGAGCATCTTATTCATGGCGACACCCCCGCACACTTAACCGATACACCTTCTCGGATACACTTAGCCGACACACTTAACCGATTACACTTAGCCGATACACTTAACCGATTACACTTAGTCGTTACACTTAACCGATTACACTTAGCCGACACACTTAACCGATTACACTTAGCCGACA
>CAZYRQ010000113.1:0-6119 GCA_964649455.1 uncultured Lentisphaerales bacterium | reverse complement strand
CGCCAGTACGCCGGGCTGACCCACACGGGCACCGGCTGGCCGCCGACGCGGATCTCGTGGCCGCCCGCGCGGTCGAAATAGCGCTTTCGCGGCGCCGCTCCGGGCGCCTCGGCCACCAGCAGGGCCGGGAGGGCGACTTCCGGTCGCCTCAGGCGCAGCCCGGCGGACTCGGCCACCTCGGCGCGCCAGCGCCCGTTCTCAAGCACGCGCACCCGGCAGGGGATGCGGCCGTCGAGCACCGGTTCCGGGATCACCTGCCACGCCGCCGTGACGGCCTCCCCGAGGATCGCGAGGCTGTTCCAGGCCTCGTTGGACACGGCGGCCGCGCGTTCGAGGCGCCAGCCGGCGCGGGCGAGCTGGGCGCCCCGCTCCTCCTGGTGGTAGCACTCGATCCAGTGCAGTCCCCGTTCGAGCTCGAGCTCGGCGTGGTGCGACCAGGTGTTGCCCAGCGGTCTGTTGACCTGCTCCATGTCGTGCGGGCCCGGCCAGCTCACGATCACCCGGCCGTCCAGCTTGAGGAAGCCGCCGTCGTCGCTGTTGAGCGCCAGCCGGTAGACGCCGTCGACCGGCACGGCGAGCGGCCCACGGTAGACGGCCAGGAAGAAATCGTTGTCGCCCAGCGGGTTTTCGAGCTGGTCCACGGCGGCCACGCGTGTGCGGCGTCCGCCCCCGGTTCCGGCGAAGGCCTGGTCGAAGCGTTCCGGCGTCGGCAGCGCCCCGCCGCGCCACGGCACGACTTCGACCTCGAGCCCGACGGCCTGCGGATCGAAAGTCCAGGCGGTGGACGGCGGGTGGGAGACCGCAGCGACCTTGAAGGGTCCCGCAGCGGCGCCCGGGATGCGGAGCCGCCATCCGTTCCGGCCCTCCAGCCATTCCCAGTCGCAGGGCACCGGCACGCCGGCGGCATCCGTGACGGCGGGGAAGCGTCCGCGTGCCTCCGCAGGCAGAGCGAGATGCACCTCGACGTAGGCACGCGCCGCCGCCGCTGCCACGCGCACCGGCAGCAGCGGCTCGATCTCCCAGGCGAGCGGCAGCGGCGGCGGGGCTTCCGCCGGGCCGGGCAGCGTGCCGGGTGCGGGTGCCGCCGACCCTTGATCGGAAGGGGCGGATCCGGGGGCGGAGGCCAGAGCCGCGGTTGTATCGCTCGCCGCCGCCGTGTCGCGGACGAGCTTGACCATCCAGCTCTCGCTGAAGGCCGGCGGACGCAGGAGCCCCTGGCCCTGCTCGTCGACGACGACCGGTTCGCGCCGACCGGCGGGGCCAACCTTCGGATCCCAGTATTCCGCGGTGTAGCGTCCCGGTCGCATCTCCGCGAAGGCCACGGTGTTGCTGGTGCAGTGCGACGGAACCAGGCGCGTGCGGCAGACGGTGTCGAAGTTGAAGAGGAAGAGGAAGCGCCGCGCGTCGCTGCCCACCATCAGGGCGCGCAGGTTCCCGTCGGCGCTTGTGCACCGCGCCTCGCGGTTGCGCCAGCCGCCCGCCCCGGGCGTGTCCTCGGCGATCAAATCCTCGCCAGCCATGAAATCCGCAACGATCCGGTACCAGCGACCGAGGTTCTCACCGTAGTTGAAGTTCCACCACCAGCTCTGCGGGACACCCGAAAGCCGGCTGGCCACGCCGGCCCAGATCGCGCCGAAGGTGTCGCGGCGCATCTTCCCAGCCGGATCGCCCGCCCAGTGTCCGCCGCACTCGGAGACCAAAACCGGCTTGGTCTTGTCGGCGAAGAGCGCCGAATAGTCGCGGATGCCGAAGAGCTGATCCTCAGAGAGTCCGGCCAGGCCGGAATAGGCGTTGGACTGGACGAACTCCAGCAGCGGCTCGTCGAAGAAGCGAAAGTCGAAGTTCAGGATGCAGACGTGGTTGGCGACGAGCCGGCCATAGGGATCCAGCGCCTTCATGTACTGCAGGTGGTCGAGCGTCTGGGTGCGCACGCCGCGCCAGTAGTAGCGGTTGGCGATGTTGTCCACCTCGCTGACGAAGTCCCACGAGAGGCAGGCCGGGGAGTCGCCGAAGCGGGCGATGGCATAGGCCAGTTGGCGGCGGGTGGCGTGGACGGCTCGCGGCTCGAACCAGTAGTCGTCCGGGCGCCGCAAGAATCCGCCGTTGCGGCGGTTGAGGGGATGCTGCCGCCACTCCGTCGAGAAGAACCGCGTGTGGTTCTTCATCGTAAAGAGCACATGGATGCCGAGCCGCCCGCAGGTGTCGAGCACCTGGTCGGTGACCCAGGCGTTCTTCAGGTTGTAGCGTCCCGCGCCGCCGTAGTTGTCGACGTCCTCGCCCCATTCCAGCGCGTTCCACCAGGTGCTCTGCCACAGCCGGAAGCAGTTCCCGCCCGAGGCGGCCAGATCCTCCAGCATCTTGCGCATCGTGGCCAGGCTCTGCCCGGCCGGCAGGTAGGGCAGGTAGGCGATGCCGTAGGGCGTGTCGCAGGGGAAGGCGATGTTCCAGCCGACCGGGTAGAAGAAGCGTCCGTCCAGGGTCTCGAAGTAGCGGGGGTTGCGCGGCGAGATCCGGATGAAGGGCGGGAGGCGTCCCGGCCGCACCTCGAATGATCCGCTGGCCAGCAGCTGCCCGGCAGCGGCGTCCCCGGCCTGGCGGACGAGGCGGTAGTGGTGGGTGCCGGCGGCGGTCGGCCGGTAGCGCGCGCGGAACTGCTTGGCGCCCCTGGGGCGGATCGTCTCGCCGCCGGGCACGAGGAGCGTCTCGAAGTTCTGGTAGAGGAAGGGCAGGATCGCCGCCGCGCGGCCATCCGGTGCGGTCACCTGCAGGCGCAGGCCGGTGGCTGCCTCGTCGAAGGGGTTCGCCCAGAGCCCGTCGAGATCGAAGGCCAGCTCCCAGCGCTCGCCCAGCGCGACCGGATCGGCGAGGGGCTTGGCCCACGCGAGGCTGGGCGCGGCCGGTTCCGGATCGGGAACAAACATCGCGCGGAGCCGGACGTCCGTCCGCGGCGGCAGGTCGAAGACCTTCACCTCCAGCCGCCGGAGCCCGTGCCGTTCCCAGGCGGACCAGGTGGCCGCGTGATCGAGCGGCTGCCAGTAGTCCGTCGATCCGCCCAGCGGCGCCTGGAAGGCGAAGCCGGCTTCCGGAACCGCGGCCGGCTGGTGGAGGTGTCCGAAGCTGCCGTGGTGGTCGCTCTCCACCGCCACCTGGATGGTGCAAGGCGCCGGGGCGGCCGCATGGCGGAGGTGGAGATGCAGGGTGCCGGGGCGGGCGCGGATCTCGTCGCGGTACGGGAGGACGAAGACCAGCGTTCCGTCGTCGTCCGTGGCGGCGGCCAGATGCAGCGGGGCGCCATTGGTCGCAGCCGCAGGCACCGCAGCCCGGGGAGGCGCGGGTGCCGGCGGCTCGCGCGGCGGCTGGCGGCCGAGGAAGCGCAGCGAGACGCCGGCGAAGACCAGCGCCGCCAGCAGCCAGGGCGCTACCGGGCGTCTGAACATCAGCTTGCCGGCTGCGGCGGTCGGCGCAAGGGGTGGATGCGGTTGCGACATGGCAAAGTTTTTCTTCCGAAGCATGTATCGTGCCGCTATGGGGCAGCGGGAGGGCGTCGATGGAATCGAGTGATTCGATATGCTCGATTCGCTTGATCGCCTAATAATGGCCTTTTTCTGCCGCAGGCGGCGAGCAGAATCCGTTCGGTACGCTTCCATCCGACGTACTTCCTGACGGCATGATCCATGCTTGGCTTTAGTCCTGGTCATGCCACAGCCGCAACCGCGCCTCCCGCCAACCGTCGGCTCCGCGACCCTGATTGTCGGTCGCGGAGGGGAGGCCTTGCGCCCCTGTTTCCCGGGCGCGGCATGTGATGCGCCCTCCGCGCTGACCCCCTATCCGCTGGAGGGTGTCGCCGAACTGGTGCTGGCCGACGACGCTATGCCGCGCGCCACCGCCATGTCGTGGCTGGCGCAGGCCGACCGCATGGGCGCCTCCGTCTGGATACCAGCGGCGCCGCTGCCCGAACTGGCGCGGGCGGGCATCCGTCCGCAATACCTGGGCGGAGCGCCCTTCTATCGGTTCCGGGGCTTGCGCGCGGGGAGGCCTGTTTCGGTGCAGCCTCGCGTCGGAGTCCCGCCTTCAGACGGAAGCCGTTCAGGGGCTTCAGCCCCGTCTCCCGCTTGTCCATGGATCCATCAGGGTTCCGCCCGCTTTGCAGGCTCTTCCTGCGCGCGCCCCCCTGTGGCCAACCGAGTACTGCCGTCGCTGCTGGGGCTACTGGCGCTGCCCGCGGCGCTGCCGCTGCTGGGTCTGCTGGCGCTGCGCGTCGGGCTGACCGACGGACGTCCCGTGGTCTTCGCGCAGAAGCGGATCGGCTACCGGGGACGGCGCTTCACGATCTACAAGTTCCGGACGATGGGCCACGCCCGCGCCCGGCAGGCGCGGCAGGTCACCGATGCCGGCGAGCGGCTGCGGCGCCATGGGCTCGACGAGCTGCCGCAGCTCTTCAACCTGCTCTCCGGGAGCATGGCGCTCATCGGGCCGCGGCCGCTGCCCATCGACGAGCACCCGCGCGGCAACGGCCTCGGCGCCTGGATGGCCACGCGCGAGCGGGTCATGCCCGGCCTGACGGGACTCTATCAGGTCTGTCCCGGACGGCGCGATCTCGGCCTGGCGGAGATGTGCGTGCTCGATGCCTACTGGATCCACAACCGCTCCCCGCGACTGAACGCCTGGATCCTGCTGCGCACGGTGGTCGCCATGTGGCGGGGGTAGCCGACCTGTTTCTATGGTGTTCTATCGGGGTCGGCCAGCGGATGGGGCTGCCCGCCGGAGCGCACCGGTTTCTCGAAGTAGCGAAGCACGCGCTCGCCCGTGCCGTTCGCCAGCTCGTAACGCAGGAAACTGTCCAGCAGCGGCGCGCCCGACCCCGCAGCGTCGAAAATGAAATCCGTCGCCCATTCGCTCTGCCACAGCCTCCAGAGATAACCCGGTCCGTTCCCCAGTGTCTGCCCCGTCGTCGGGAATGCCTCGCGGGCGGCCCCGTCCAAGATGCCGAACCACGGGGCGAGGGGCTGCGCGTCGAGGAGCCTTTGCGCCGCCGACGGCGCCTGCATCCACGCCTGGTAGTCCTTTGAATACACTGCAGCAGATTACGTTCCGTAAGGCTCGCCGCTTGACGGCAGCCCCGCAACCAGAAGGGCCGCCGCCGACCCGAGGGCGTCGATCAGATCGCGGGCGATGAGCGGCTGTTCGCCGCCGCGCCAGGCGGCCAGGTCGCCGGCGGTGGCGTGGAGCCAGACGCCCAGCCGCGCCGCCGCCCAAGCGTCGAAGCCCTGGCCCCAGAGGGCGCCGATCACGCCCGAGAGGACATCGCCGCTGCCGCCCGTGGCCATGCCGGGATTGCCGCACAGGTTCATCTGCGGCCGTCGTCCGGGGGCGCAGACCAGGGTGGCGCAGCCTTTCAGGACCACCACCGCGCCGGTGGCGTCGGCCAGTTGCCGCACCGCCGCCGGGCGGTCGGCCTGCACGGCGGCGGCCGTGGTGCCGAGGAGGCGCGCGGCCTCGCCGGGATGCGGCGTGAGAATGACGCGGGCGCCGTGGGCGAAGGGTTTGAGCGGACGCTCCAGGGCGAGCAGGTTGAGGGCATCGGCATCGAGCAGGAGGCGCGACGGCGGCGCGGCCAGCAGCGCCGCGAGCAGAGAGCGGGGGCCCGCGCCGGTGCCGAGTCCCGGGCCCGCCACCACGGTGTCGAAGGCCTCGAGTCCGGGCCGCCATCTTTGGAAGGCCTGATTGTCGAGCTCGCCGCGCGGGCACGGCAGCGGATGGGCCATGGCCTCGGGCGCCAGGGCGGCGATCGGGCCGACGGCGCCGGCGGGCAGCACGGCGCTGACGAGGCCGGCCCCGGCGCGCAGGGCGGCCAGCGCCGTCAGCGCGGGCGCGCCGGCGAAACCGTCCGAGCCCCCGACGACCAGCAGGTGGCCGTAGTGTCCCTTGTGACTGTCGCGCGGGCGCTTCGGCAGGCGGAGATCGGGATCGGCGGCCGCCAGGAAATCGCAGGGCGCGTCGTCGTCGGGCTCGGTCGCGGCCGGGGGCAGGCCGAGATCCACGGTCTCGACGCGGCCGAGCAGCGGCCAGGCCGCGGGATACTGGAAGCCGAGCTTGGGGGTGTCGAAGGTGACGGTCAG
>CAZYRQ010000112.1:0-6172 GCA_964649455.1 uncultured Lentisphaerales bacterium | reverse complement strand
GATGGCCATGCGGCGGGCTTTGCCTACCGGCAGTGCCGGGCGCTCGAGGATCTGGCGGCGGTCGAGGTCGAGCTGCAGCTCGATCCGGGCGATCCCGCCGACTTGGCGGCGCAGCGGGAGCGGTGCCGCGGGAAGCGCCTCGATTTCGAGGGCCGCCGGAGTGCCGGCTCGGTCTTCCGCAACCCGGAGACGGATGCGGCGGGCCGGCTGCTGGATGCGGCGGGCTGCAAGGGTTTGCGCGTGGGCGGCGCCGCGGTCTTCGCGCGCCACGCCAACGTGATCGTGACGGAGCCCGGGGCGACAGCCTCGGATGTTTTGGCGCTGATGGCGATGATGCGCGGGCGGGTATTGACGACGCAGGGAGCGGAGCTCGTCTCCGAGATCCGGATATGGCAAGATTCCACAACGTAGCGGTTCTGATGGGGGGCGTGTCGAGCGAACGCGAGGTCTCCCTCCGTTCCGGCCAGGCGGTCGTCAAGGGACTCGAGGCGGCCGGCTACGCGGTCACGCCCGTGGTCCTGACGCGCGAGGCGCTCGAGGGCCTGCCCGCCGGTACCGAGGCCGTCTTCCTTGCGCTGCATGGCGGCTATGGCGAGGGGGGTGGCGTGCAGGCCGACCTCGACCGCCTGGGCCTCCCCTACACGGGGGCCGGCGCCGCCGCCAGCCGGCTGGCCATGGACAAGATCGCCACCAAGCGGCGCCTCGCGGCGCACGGCGTGCCGACGGCGGAGTACGAGGTGCTGGCGCCGGACGCCACGACCACGCGCCTGCCGCTGCCGGTCGTCGTCAAGCCGCCGCGCGAGGGTTCCAGCGTCGGCATCTCGCGGGTGATGAAGCCCGAGGAGTGGGCGTCGGCGCTGGCGCTGGCGCGCCAGTGCGATCCCGAGGTGCTGGTCGAGCGTTTCATCGCCGGGCGCGAGATGACGGCGGGCGTGGTGGACGGCGAGGCGCTGCCCGTGATCGAGATCATCCCGGCGGGCGGCTGGTACGGCTACGAGGCCAAGTACGTGACCGGCGACACCGTCTACGCCTTCCTCGACGCCGCCGCCGACGGGGCCATCGAGGCGCGCTGCCGCGCGCTGGCGCTGGAGACTGTCGCGGCCCTGGGCGTGCGCGGACTCGGCCGGGTCGACTTCCGCGTGGACGCCGCGGGCGCCTGCTTCGTGCTGGAACTCAACTCGCTGCCGGGCTTCACCGCGACCAGCCTGCTGCCCAAGGCCGCCGCGAAGGCCGGCTGGAGCTTCAGCGCGCTCTGCGCGCGCATCCTCGAAGCGGCGGCCTGCGATGCGCCGCGGATCCCGGTAATATAGAGGCACGCACGTCGATGTTCCGAATCGGCAGAAAGGGATCGAAGCGGCGCCTGCATCTCCGCAGCGCCGGGCGCGCCGTCTGGAGCCCCCGCCAGCGGCGGCTGGTCGTCGGCCTCGTCCTGCTCTTCACGCTGCCGGCGCTGGGATGGGGGCTGGTGTGGGGCTACCAGCGGCTGGTGCGCTACTACCTCCTGGAGAGCGGACGGTTCGTCCTGCGCACGATCGAGATTCAGGCCGGCGACACGATCACCAGCGACCTCGTCCGCGAGCAGCTCCGGCTGCGCGAGGGCATGCCGCTCTTCGCGCTCGACATCGCCGAGTGCCGACGGGAGTACATGCACCACGCCGCGACGATCCGCTCGCTGACCATCACGCGCACGCTCCCGGATCGTCTCTCGGTGAGTCTGGTCGAGCGCGAGCCGCTGGCCCGCCTGGCACGCAAGCCGCTGGCGGTGGACCGCGACGGCTGCGTCTTCGTGCGCTACCTGGGCATCGAGATCCTGCCCTGCATCTCCGGCTATCCCGCCGACGGCCTCGTGCCGGGCGCGCGGGTCGCCGGCCTGGCGCAGGCGGCGCTCGAGCTCTTCGAACTTCTCAAGAACCACACGCTGCCGCTGCAGATCGTCGACGTGGATGTCTCGCGCGAGGACTATCTGGACTGCACCATGTCCGACCAGCGGCGCGTCAAGCTGGCCTGGCCGCGCATGGGCGAGAACGACGCGCGGTCGAACCGCCTGCTGCTGGCGCAGTTGAACGGCCTGGCCGCCGCCATGAACTCCGCGCGCGGCCAGGGACGGGGAACCTGGGACGCGACCCTGCCGGGCCGCGCCTATGCCCGGTGACGGGCGACGACGGCTGAAGGGATCTATGGCTATTCCACCGATTGCAGCGCTGGAGATCGGCACGACCCAGACGGTCGCGCTGGTGGGCGAGATCGACGAGGCGCGGCGCGTCACGATCACCGGACGCGGCGTCTTCAAGACCTCCGGCGTCCGCAAGGGCCAGGTGTTCGACGTCGACCTGGCGAAGATGGGCGTGGCGAAGGCCGTCCAGCAGGCCTCGGAGGAGAGCGATGTCGATGTCGGCCGCCTGCTCCTGGCGGTCAGCGGCGGCCACCTCGAGGCCAAGATCAACCGGGGCTCGATCCCCGTGCGCGCGCGCGACCGGATCGTCTCCCACGAGGATGTCGAGGAGGTCACCGAACTGGCGCAGGCCCTCGCCCTGCCGCCCGACCGCGACATCATGCACACGGTCAGCCAGTCGTTCAGCCTCGATGACCAGGCCGGCATCCTCAAGCCCGAGGGTCTCTCCGGCGCCCAGCTCTCGCTCGACATGCTCGTGATCCATGCCCTGCGCACCCGCGTCGACAACCTCCGCAAGGTCGTCCAGTCGGTCGAGATGGACGTCGACGACGTCGTGTTCAGCGGGCTCTGCGTGGCGCTCGCGGTGCTGACGTCGGAGCAGAAGCGCAACGGCGTGGCAATCATCGACCTCGGCGGCGGGACGACCAGCTTCCTGGCCTACGCCGACAACGTCATCGCCTGCGCCGGTTCCTTCGGGGTCGGCGGCGACCACATCACCAACGACCTGGCCGTGGCCTTCAACCTGCCGACGGGCCGCGCCGAGGAGCTCAAGCGGCGCGAGGGGCACGCGCAGGTCAGCGCGGCCACCGGCCTTAAGCGCCTGATCATCCCGGAGGAGCTCGGCATGCAGGAGCGCAGCATCAGCCTCAAGGCCTTCCATACGGTGGTCAACGCGCGCCAGGCGGAGACGCTGCGCCTCGTCCGCACCGCGCTGCACGAGGCCGGCATCCTGCCCCGGCTCAACGCGGGCATCATCTTCACGGGCGGCGGCGCCGCCCTGCCGGGCCTGACCGACCTGGGACGCGCCATCTTCGGCCTGCCCTGCCTCATCGGCGAGCCGTGCAACGTCACCGGGCTCGCAAATGTCGAGACGCCCGCCGCCTACGCGACGGCGGCGGGTCTCGTGCTGTACGGATTCAAGACCTACCAGGAGACGGGCATCATGCATCCGGTGAAGGAGTACCTGCAGAGGATCTTCAAACGATGATCGAGAAACAGGCAAGCCTCATGCTGATCGGCGTGGGCGGCGGCGGCTGCCGCTTCGCCTCGGCGGCGGTCCGGGCGTTCGGCGGCGCGCTGCCGGCCATCGGCTTCGACACCGACGCCCTGGCGACCCGCGGGATCGGCAACATGCGCTGCATGATCGTCGGCGCCCAGCGCTTCGACGGCCACGGAACCGGCGGCGACGCCGTCAAGGGCCGCCAAGCCCTCCGGGACGACCAGGAGGCCGTCCGGTCGGCGCTGGCCGGCGTGCGTCTGGCCGTGGTCGTCACCGCCCTCGGCGGCGGGGTCGGCAATGGCGCCACGCCCCAGGTGCTGCAGATCCTGCGCGGCCTCGGCGCGCATGTCCTCTGCTTCGCCACCCTGCCCTTCGGCCTGGAGGGACGCGAGCGCGGCCAGGCGGCGGAGCGCGCCCTGCCGCTCATCGAGGAGGGCAGCGACGCCCTCGTGGTGCTGCCGATGGACCAGCTCTATGCCGCCGCGGGCGTCCAGGAGCCGCTGGCGGACGCGGCGCCGCGGGCCGAGGAGACTTTCGGCGCCGGGCTCACCCTCCTGTGGCGGCTCATCCTCGCGCCGGGCTTCATCTCGCTCGATCCGGAATCGATCCTCGCCATGCTGACGCAGACCAAGGGCCGCTGCCGCTTCGCTGTGGCCTCCACCACCGGCGGTGCCCGCGCCGCGGAGGCCGTCGCCCAGCTCTGTCGCAGTCCGCTGCTGGGCGCCACGCCGACCTTGCAGGAGGCCCAGGCGGTCATGCTCGGCGTCCTGGCCGGCGGCGACCTGCGGCTGGCCGAGCTCACCGACGTCTCCCAGCGGCTGCGGGCGTCGCTGGCCCCGGCCTGCGAGCTGCGTCTGGGCACGGTGCTGGACGAACGCTACGCCGGCCAGATCCAGCTCGTGGCCCTCTTCTTCGACGTGCTGCGCGAGAAGGGCGCGGCATCCGCCGCCGACAACGAGTCCGACGGCATGGCCGAGGTTCTCGGCCCGATCCCGGGCGAGCGGCGCGCCGCCGCCCGCCGCGCGCGCGGCAAGACGGTCGCCCGGCAGGCGGGCCGCGGCCGCTTCAAGGATGTCGAGGCCACCTGGCTCAACGGCGAGGATCTCGACCGCCCGACCTACCTGCGCCAGGGCATCGCCCTCGACCGCTAGGGTCGCGCACCATGCCGATGGAACCGCCCTCCCTCTGTCTCGCGCCGCTGCGGGGCGTCACCGGGCTCGTCTTCCGGCGCTGCTTCATGCGCCACTTCGGCGGCTTCGACTTCGCCGTCTCGCCCTTCCTGACCACGGTCGCCGGCACCCGGATCAAAGCCACGCATCTGGCGGACATCGCCCCCGGACAGAACCGCGAGCTGCCGCTGGTGCCGCAGATCATCGGCAAGTCGGCGCCGGAACTGCGGACGCTGCTGCTGGCCATCCGCGACCTGGGCTACACGCGCGCCGACCTGAATGCCGGCTGCCCCTGGCCGATGATCGTCAAGAAGGGGCGCGGCGCCGGACTCCTGCGCGATGCCGACGCGCTCCGCCGCCTGCTCGACACCGGCTGCGAGCTCCTGCCCGGGGGATTCTCCATCAAGGTGCGCCTCGGCATCGACTCGCCCGACCTGCTGCAGACGCGCCTCGGACTGCTCAACGAGTATCCCCTGCGCGAGGTGGCGATCCACGCGCGCACGGCGCAGCAGCGCTACGCGGGGCACGTCGACCTGCCGGCCTTCGCGCGGGCCCTGCCCGCCTGCCGCCACCCCGTGCGCTACAACGGCGACATCCGCACCCCCGCAGATCTGGCGCGCCTGCAGGCCGCCTTCCCGTCCGTGGCCGGCTGGATGATCGGCCGCGGCGCGGTCATCGATCCCTTTCTGCCGGCCCGGCTCCGCGGCGCCCCCCGCCCGCTCGCAGCAGCGCGGCTGCGGGCCTTTCTGGAAGACTTCGCCGCGCAGTCGGCCGCGGAACTCTGCGGCCCCGCCCCGCTCCTCGGACGGCTCAAGGAGCTCTGGAGCTACCTGCATCTGCGGTTCGCGGAGGGTGGGATGCTGTGGCGGCAGATCCGCACCTGCCGCCGAACGGACGACTACCGGCGCGTGCTCGATGCCTGGTGGTCCCGCGATCCGCAACTGGCGGAGATTCCCGCGGGTTTGCCGCCCGTCGCATAGGACGTGGGATACACCGTCCCCGGCGGCCGTTCACGGATTGGGGTTGATGGTCGTTAACTGTCGTTGATCTTGCACAATCGCCAAGACGTCGATAAGAGGTAGAACCGCGAGACGGCCCAGCCAGTCATTGCGCCCACGTGCCATGCGCCTTGTTCACATTCCAGAAACTGACAGATTGATCCTGATTGCTCCCGTTACGAAAATAAAGGCGACTGAAGGTGACTGAAGGTGACTTGACAAGACGGTCAACGACCATCAACCCCCTGTCAACCCCACGTGATGGCGCCACTCACGCATTCACGAACTCACGCACTGCCACCTGCCTTCGATAAAGCGCGCGACAAAGAGGGGCTTCTGACTTGATGCAACTGGCGGCGGCAGCCGCCAGCGGCCCCACTGACCCCTGAACCCTGGCTACTGGGGTGCGGTGCAACAAGGTTGCAGGAGCGCGACGGGCCTGCTACCCTTGAATCCATGCACATTCCTTTGGATACGTATCACGAAACGCTCGCCACGCCGGTCGCCGGCCGGTACGACCTTATCGTGGCCGGCGCGGGGCCGGCCGGTTTTGCCGCAGCGATCACCGCCGGGCGGATGGGCGCGCGCACGCTGCTGATCGAGCAGACGCACG
>CAZYRQ010000111.1:0-6190 GCA_964649455.1 uncultured Lentisphaerales bacterium | reverse complement strand
TTGCGTGCTTTTCCACCCGTCCCGGATTTTGCTTCAATTGCGTGGACACGAACCGCGGCGCATTTGGCAGCGAAAGGTGGCGAAATTCTTCTGAATTCTGTATTCTGGCTCCTGAATTCTGGGTGCGCATCCACTATTGTGGATCGCACCCCCCATTACGGCACTAGCCGAAAATCTAGCAGAAAATCTGTTTGCCAAGGCGTAGATTCCTGCTAATATGCTGCAAACATGAATGCTCCTCTAAAATTGCATGGCAGTGCGGATCCGAGCGGGCGAAATGCCGAGCTCGATTTCCTGGAGCGTTGTCTGACGAAGTGCCAGTCGGGAGACCTGCGAGAACACATGCAACTGGCGCGGAAATTCCGTCCGTTGATCCGCACGCTGGCGGAAAAACGCGCCGGGGGCCCCGAGAATGTCAAGGAGATCAACCGGCTCTGCTCGCTCGGTCGGGAGGGACTCTACGAGGCGGCGCTCGAATACACCCAGAAGGTCGGCATCGCCCACTTCCGGCTCTTCGCCCTCGACTACATCGAACGCGCCATGGACAGCAAGCCCAAGGGGTTCTGGCAGCGGCTGTTCCGTCTCCGGTTCTCCCGATGAGCCTGACAATCCCCGCACCGAACGAGCCTGGCGCCGACACCCCGACCTGCATCATCCGGCAGACGCACCTGACGGATCTGCCGGTGTTCCACGACATCTTCGATCTGTCGCGTCCGGTCGAGGTGGACATCGGATGCGGCAAGGGCCGCTTCCTGCTGGCCCGCGCCGCCGCCCATCCGGACGTCCAGTACCTCGGCATCGAGCGCCTGCTGCTGCGCGTCCGCAAGATCGACCGTAAGGCGCAGCGCGGCGGACTCGGCAACCTCCGCCTCATTCGTCTCGAGGCCGCCTACACCCTGCAGTACTTCATTCCCGAGCATGCCGTCCGGCGCTTCTACCTATTCTTTCCCGACCCCTGGCCCAAGCGGCGCCATCACAAACGGCGGCTCTTCGACGAGGCGTTCCGCACGCTGCTGTGGTCGCGGCTGGCGCCCGGCGGCGAGATCCAGATGGCCACGGATCATCTCGACTACTTCGATGAGATGCAACGCCAGCTCGACGGCGACCCACGCTTCGAGGCCGTACCGGCCATGGAACGCGCGCCTGAGGAGCAGACCGACTTCGAGCTCATTTTCCGCGGCCAGGGGCTACCGATTGGCGCCGGGGGCTACCGCGCGCGTCCGGCGTCGGTGACCGCGTCCGCCGGATCCGTCCGTGCCCCTCACGCCGCCAGGTAGAGGCCCAGCGGACAGGCCACACTGCGCTCGGCATTTAGGAAGAACCCCTGGGAAGAACCCGCGCTTTTTATAGCGGAGCCTGCTCCGCGGGTGCGCCCTTTGAACCACCACCCACCCCCGAGCTGGTTTCTACCGCCGCAGGCGGCGGGGCAGAAAGCGCGCGCAGTCAAAAAGCCAGGCACTCCCCAGGCGCGGGAGAGCCTGCATCATCAGCCATTCTCAATTTGGCGTCCTCATCCGGTCGGGACGGAGCCCGACCCTCCAGTTCCTTAGAATAAGCTTTGTTTTCAATGATGGAGGGACGACCTCCGTGTCGTCCGGTGACTGAAATGAGGCCAGATCGAGAATTGTTGCTGCGCCAACCCGCAGAGACTGCGGGCTCCAGGCGCAAGCGGGGTGACCGGGAAGCTGGAACGTGGCGTTTGCCGTCTGCCTATCGGCAGACAGGTCTCCGGCGGAATGTTCGCCAGCCCATGCTACAAGGCAGGACAGGCATGCCTGCCTGTCCGCTCACCGATTACGAACCCCCGATTACGAACCCGATTACGAACCGATTACGAACCCCGATTACGAACCCCTGGTACGAACCCCTGGTACGAACCCCGGTACGAACCCCTGGGACGAACCCCTGGTACGAACCCCTGGTACGAACCCCTCACCCGCGCGACTTGCAGGCAGGCGAGATATCGTGGATAATACCCTCTAAGGAAACTCAGCGCATGAATGACGACAAGCTCCTCTACCGCGGAAAATCGAAGGACGTCTACGAAATCGCTAGCGGCCCCCACGTCGGCAAGTACCGACTGGTCTTCACGGACCGTGCCACGGGCTACATCGAGAACGGCAAGCCCATCTTCGACCCCGGCTATGACGTAGTCGTCGGCGAGATTCCCGGCAAGGGAGCGATCGCCTGCCGCTTCGCGACCCACTTCTTCAAGCTCCTCAAGGCCCGGGGGGTTCCCTCCCATTTCATCGACTCGCCCACCGCGAACGAGATGATCGTGGAGCCAGCCATTCCCCTCGGCATGCCGGTTCAGGCGCCAGGCGTCGACGGCGCCGCCCCGCTGCTCAATCTGGAGTTCACCTGGCGCAACAACGCAACCGGCAGCTTCTGGCGGCGCTACCCCTTCGTCAAGCCTTGCAAGCACGTCAACAAAGTCGTCGAGGCCTGGACCAAGGGCGACACCGACATCCTGATCACGCTCGAGGCCATCGAGGCGACCGGGGCGATGAACATGGTCGAGATCGCCTCCAGCGTGGCCCTCGTGCGCAACGTGGCCGAGATTGTCTCACATGAGTTCGCCGCCAACGGGCTGCACGTGGTCGACGGTAAGTTCGAGCTTGGCCGCCTGAAGTACGGCGACGGCAGCATCGTGATCATCGACGAGATTTCGCCCGATGTTCTGCGCGTCTGCAAAGGCTACGCCCCCGACAACGGCGGCGACTGCACCGCGTACCCCGCCTGCGCCGTCACCCGGTGCACCGGCGGCAGGCGGACGATCCAAAACAAGCAGCAGGTGGCCGCCGCAGACTTCATCAAGGTCTTTCTCCGTTGAAACATGAAACACCGGCTCATGCCGTTTCTCGCGGTTCTGTTGCTGACCGGAGCCGGCGGCCACAGCGGTGAAACGGGTACCCCGCCGGCATCCGAGCGTTCCGCGCTGGTTGTAGTTCTAGACAATAACTATCCGCCCTATATATTTCTCGATGACCAGGGAGCCATGCGCGGCATTCTGCCGGATCAGTGGGCACTGTGGTCGCGGAAGACCGGCCGGCGGGTCGACCTGCGGCCCATGGACTGGGCGGCGGCCCAGCGGGCCATGCGGGAGGGACGGGCTGATGTGATCGACACGATGTTCCTCACCGAGGAGCGCACCCAGCAACTTTCCTTCACCAAACCCTATGTCCGGATATCGGTGCCGGTGTATGCGCACCGGAGTCTCGGCGGCCTCGCGGATGTCAAAGGACTGAAGGGCTTCATGATCGGCGTCAAGGCCGGCGATGCCGTCATCGAGCGCCTGCACCGCAAGGGCATCGACACGTTGAAGGAGTATCCCGGCTATGAGGAGATCATCCTCGCCGCCAAGCGGAATGAAATCAAAGTCTTCTCGGTGGACAAGCCTGCGGCCGAGTATTTTCTCTACAAGCACGGAATCGCAGGCGACTATCATCAGGCGTTCGTGCTCTATTCCGGGGAGTTTCACCGTGCGGTCGCGCGGAACCGGACGGATCTGCTGCACGAGATCCAGCGGGGCTTTGACCGGATCTCATCACGTGAGTACCAGGCCATCCAACGCAAATGGATGGGATCCACCTTCCTGCTGAAGGGTTTTCTACTGCATTGGGCACCCTGGCTGGCAGGTCTTGCCGCCGCCGTCCTGCTGCTGGCCGCCGGGAATGTCTTCCTTGGGCACCGCGTCCGCGCCAAGACGGCGGAACTGCGCCGGGCGCTGGCGGATGTCCGGCGGAGTCTCGCTGCCCGCCTGCATGCCGAGGAGGAGACAGCCGCCATGCAGCGGCAGCTCGCGAACGTCCAGAAGCTCGAGTCGATCGGTCGCCTGGCCGGCGCCGTCGCCCATGATTTCAACAACGTGCTGCAGGCCATACTGGGTTATTCCGAACTGGCGCTCGCTCAGGTGCCCGAGAACCACCCCCTCCGGGACGTTATCGAGGAGATCCGAAAGTCGGCCTTGCGCTCGTCGAACCTGACCCGGCAGCTCCAGGCGTTCGCGCGTCGGCAGCCGATGGCGCCCCAGCCGGTCGACATAAACGCTTCGATCGAGGGCATGTCCAGCCTGTTGCGACGGCTCCTGGGAAACGACATCCGCCTGAGTTGGTGCCCCGTACCCGGACTCGGCTCCGTCCTGCTCGATCCCGGTCAGATCGACCAGGTCATCGTCAATCTATGCATCAACGCGCGCGACGCCATGGCGGGGTCGGGCACCATCCTGATCGAGGCCCGCAACGTCCACCTGTCGTCCGCCGAGACCGCCCGTCTGCTTCATACGACGGCACCGGGAGACTTCGTCCAGCTCACTATCCGCGACAACGGCCCCGGCATTCCGGCGGAAATCCAGGATCGCATCTTCGACTCCTTCTTCACCACCAAGACGTGCGACAAAGGCACCGGCCTGGGGCTCGCCATCGTCTATGCCATCGTCCGGCAGAATGGCGGCGGCGTCCACGTGGAGAGCGAACCGGGCCATGGCACCGCCTTCCACCTCTACCTGCCGCGTTGCGACGACGGGCCCAGCGCCAATCCGCTGCCCGACACGCTTGCTTCTCCCGGTCCACGAAAAACGATCCTGCTGGTCGACGACGAGGAGGGCGTTCTGCTCACCACCCGACACATGCTGGAGAAGCTCGGTTACCAGGTCCACCCCGTGATCCGGCCCCACGAGGCGCTCGCGTTCCTGGAACGGCAGGCGGACGCAATCGACCTGCTGCTGACCGACGTGGATATGCCAGGCATGAGCGGCCCGGAATTGGCCCGCCAGATGCTGCGCCGCCAGCCCGGCCTGCGTTGTCTCTTCATGACGGGCCATGCCTTCAGTTTGCTTGACGAACAGGCACCCGAGCTGGCCGCCATCGGCTGTCTGCCCAAGCCGTTCACCACCCAAGTTCTCGCGCGCCACGTGAACGAGGCCTTGACGAAAGCCTGACACCCCGTATGATTACCGTCTGCCCCGGATCCATGCGGCGCCGTGGAGCAACCTGAACATGCCGAAATCTCCACAGCTTGGGCGCACCATGCGCATCGACATCCCGCCGCGGACGAGCGCGCGGCCGCGGCCTGCGGCGCGCCGCGACGCGCCGGACGCCGCGGATCCATTCGTCGCGCGCCGCGCGGCCCGCGCCAACCGCGACACGCCCTACGACAAGCTGCTGGCCAGCGTCTACGATGCCGTTCTGATCACGGATCTGCAGGGCGTGATCCTCGACTTCAACAGCCGGGCGCTGGAATTCTTCCTGTCCGACGAGCACCACTTCCCCGGCCGCTCAATCATCGACTGCATCTCCGGGGCCGACGCCGACCTGCTCGACACGATCCGCCGGAATCTCGAAGGCTACCGGTACACCGTCGTCGAGGCCTTCTGCTCACGCGCCGACGGCACGACATTTCCCGCCGAGATCGCCATCAACGCCGTGGATCTCGATGCCGAGGGCCAACTGTGCTTCTTTGTCCGCGACATCACCGAGCGCACGCGCGCGCAACAGGAGCTCCGCAACGCGGTCGAGCGGCTCGAGGCCCTGGATCGCGCGCGGCTCGATTTCGTATCCAACGTGTCACACGAGCTGCGCACCCCCCTGACATCGATGATCTACGCGGTGAAGAACATGCAGCGCGGCGTGGCCGGCCCCCTGACGGAAAAGGCCCTGCAGTACCTCGACCGACTGAATGCCGACTGCCGGCGGCTGCTGAGCACGGTCAACGACATCCTCGACCTGCGGCAGATCGAGAACCGCACGCTCACGCTCAGCCGTTCCCGCGTCCCGATCGCGCGTTTGGTCGAGGTCGGGGTCGACTCGCTGCGCGTGCAGGCCGAGGAGAAGCACATTCTGATGGTCATGTGCAAGCCGAACTGGACCGCCTTCGTCCACTGCGACACGCACCGGCTGGAACGCGTCATCCTCAACATCGTCGGCAACGCCATCAAGTTCACACCCGAGGGCGGCTCGATCGCCATCGCCCTCGAGCGCGACACCGCCGAGGCCGGCCCGATCGTCATCCACGTGCGCGACACGGGGATCGGCATCCCCCCCGAGGCGCTCGACCGGATTGCCGTGCGCTACTTCAAGGTCGGCGACCAGCCGACCGGATCGGGATTGGGTCTTGCGATTTCGCGTGAACTGATCGAGCTGCACGGCGGCAAACTGCTGATCGAGAGCCCGGTTCCGGGCACCGACCGCGG
>CAZYRQ010000110.1:0-6245 GCA_964649455.1 uncultured Lentisphaerales bacterium | reverse complement strand
CGATGAAGACCGTGTGCGCCTCGGACTCGATCTCGCCGGACTGCAGCACGAGGGAACCGTAGTGCAGGTCGAGGTTGCGCTGCACCGCATCGAGGACGACCGCCTCGTCGAGCTGGAAACGGTCGAGGGCGCGGTTGTCGCGGCGGATGCCGCAGTAAAGGCAGTTCTTCGCACAGACGTTGCCCATCTCGACGATGCCGCGCAAACTCACGACCTTGCCGGTATGGCGCACCTTCACCTCGTACGCGGCGGCGTAGAGGTCGCGCCGCGCGCCGGGATCGGTCTGCTCCAGCAGCCAGGCGAGCTCGTCGCGCGCCAGCGCGTGGCGATCACGGACGGCCCGTGCCAGCATCTCCCCGAGACGCGTCATCCGGCCTCCTCGATGATGCCGCCCCCGAGGAGCACGTCGCCCTGGTAGAAGACGGCCGACTGACCCGGGGCGACGCCGGCGAGTCCCTCGCCTCCAAGCCGAGCCTCGATGCGCCCGTCGCCGCGCGGATGCAGTGTCGCCCCGGGCACGGGCTCGCCCGTCGAGCGGATCTTGATCTGGACCTCCAGCGGCGCCGACGGGGGGGCGATGGAGACCCAGTGGCAGTCGCCGGCGACGAGCGCGCGGCTGCGCACGCGCGCGGCGGGGCCGACTACGACCTCGTTGCGGCATGCGTCCACGCGGAGGACATAGAGCGGATGCGGGTGGGCGATGCCGAGTCCCTTGCGCTGGCCAATGGTGAATTTCCAGAAGCCGGTGTGGTGTCCCAGTGCCAGGCCCGTCTCGTCGACGATGCTGCCGGGCCGGTCCGGCGCGCCGATAAGCTCCGCATGATCGCCGCTGTAGAAGTCCTGGCTGTCGGGCTTCTCCGCCGCCGCGATCCCGAAGCGGCGCGCCAGGGCGCGGACCTCGGGCTTGGTCAGCCCGCCGAGCGGGAAGAGATGGCGATGCAACTGCTCCTGGGAGAGGCGGTAGAGGAAGTAGGACTGATCCCGCGCGGTGTCGCGTGCGCGGAGTAGCCGGCAGCGCCCGTCGGCTTCATCGGTGCGGGCGTAGTGGCCCGTGGCAAAGCGGTCGAAGCCGAGGCCGGCCGCCCGCGCGAGGTCGGGGAGCAGGCCGAACTTGAGTTGGGCGTTGCAGCGTACGCAGGGATTGGGCGTGCGGCCGGCGAGATACTCGCCGCGGAAGTTGGCTAGGATGTTCTGCTCGAAGGCCTCGCCGCAGTCAAACGTGCGGTAGGGCAGGCCGAAACGACGGCAGAACGCTTCGGCGGCATTGACGTCATCCGCCTCGCCCGCGCCAAAGCAGGCGTCGCGGACGCCGCCGGCATAGCGGCCCTCGCGCCAGAGTCGCATGGTGACGCCCGTGACCCCGTGTCCCTCGTCTTTCAGCAACAGGGCGGCGACCGAGGAATCGACGCCGCCGCTCAGACCGACAATGATCTGCATCGATTTGTGCATCCCTTCCGCGGCCCGGTCTTTCGTGCCGCATCTGATCAGGCAGTATAGCATGAACCTCGTGCCACGCGGTAGCCCGGCAGTGATCGGTCAGCCATTCTCAATTTGGCGTCCTCATCCGGTCGGGACGGAGCCCGACCCTCCAGTTCCTTAGTGAAAACCCTTGCTTGCAGGCGTGGCACGGGCATCTTGCCCGTGTTCCATGGGCGGGACGCCCATGCCACGAGTGGTTTCGCAAGAGCCTCCTTAGAATACCCCCCTTTATTTTCAATGATGGAGGGACGACCTCCGTGTCGTCCGGCGTCTGAAAAGAGGCCAAATTGAGGATTGCTGGTGATCGGTCAGGCTCTCGGTTGGCCACAGGGGGGCGCGCGGGGAGCGCATGATGGGCGACCGGGAGAAGATTGAGCGCAGATGCAGCGCGTTGGCACCGCTCATGCACGCGAATGGCCGCGGCTGAAAGTTGTCCGAGGCGTCCCTGCCGAGCCGCAGACGCGCGGTGATGGTGGCTGTTCCTGTTGGCGGCGCCGCTGACCAACGCCTGCCGCAATCAGGGCTTGTGCGCGAACTCGTCCTGCCACCGCTGCTTCATGGCTTTCATCTCGTCGTTGAGCGCAACGGGTTTGCCGGGGCACTGCCGTTCGGGATCGGCGATCCACTTCCCATCGGCATCGCGGAGAACCGCCAGACGCTGCTTCGCCGGCGGCGGCGCCACGGCGGGGGCGGGTTCTTCCGCATACCAATACGCCGTGGACGCCATCTCGTTGGCGAGATGGTTCCCATGGCCGTGCTCGATCGTCACCTTGATCTCCTTCTGGAAGCGCACGGGATTCTCGATATGGTGCACATAGCTGGTCTGGTAGCCGCCGACGCCCCAGGGCGTGATGGAGAACTCCTTGAGCGTGTGCCCCTCGAAAATCGAGCTGCCGTTGCGGAGGAACGCGTTGTCCTGCATGCCCCACGCCTGGTTGAGGTAGTCCTCGGAACCGGTGCCGTGCAGGTCCGGCGGCCACTTGTAGCCGTCCACCCAGATCATGTCGTCGCCCTCGCCCCACCAGTCCGCGCGGAAGTTCGTGACGCTCAGGTTGCAGCCGATGTAGTGTCCCCGGCCCTGCGTCTCGAGGATCACGTAGTTGTTGTCCCAGGCGAGGCGCTCCGCGTTGACGATGTTGGCCAGGTGGGAGCCGGGCCGGTTCGCGGCGATCTCCGGGCCCCAGCCCCCGAAGGGATTGGCGCGGCGGAACTCGGCGTGGAAGTAACCGGCGTGGGCCGGTGGTTTCACGCCGGTCTCGTAGTCGATGTAGAAGTACTGCCGGTGGTCTTCGGCGCTTTCGTTGACCAGCTCGATGCGCGCGCGCTTTCGGAACGGCATCGGCGCGTAGCAGTTCAGGGCACACCCCTTGTCGAACTGGTGCGGAAAGCGCGTCGAGGCGGAGAACAGCGCGGACTGGTACGAGGCGACCAGCCCGTGGCCCAGCCCGAAGAAGTCGCCCAGCGGGCAGAGGACGCTGGGCCGCTCCGCGTCGTCCCACGTGATTTTGATCAGGCATTCGCGGTAATGGTTGCCCTGCGTCATCCAGATGTGGGTGATGCGGCCCGGCCCCTGGATGTCCGCCAGCACGCGGGACTCCCCTGCGGGGATGTTCCAGGCGTCGCCATTGCGACCGTTCGTCTCCCAGGACGAGCTCCGTCCCGAACGTCCCTCGCGGATCACGGAAATGTCTTCGAACATGTCTGCTCCCTTTCTTGATGCCCTACGCGTTTCCTTGACTGCCTTCGTGTCCATGCGCGTTCATTAGCGGTTTCCCTCGGCGCTAGGCTTTTGCGGACGAGGTTGATCCCGCGTTTCGCACGCCCATCACGCGCTGTTTGCGCGCGACCCCCGGTGGCCAACCGAGCACGGTAGCCGTGACATAGTCCCGCGCCAGCGGAGGCCGCACCACTGGATCGGCGTGGTGGGCGTGGTAAAGTTCGATCAGCTCCGCGAACGCCGCCTCGCACAGCGGCGTCGGCGCCCCGCCCGCGGCCTTGAGTTCCGCATCGAGCCGTGCGCGAAGAAGAAGCTGGCGCCAGCGCCAGGAACGACGCGCCTGCGGCGTGAGGCGGGCGTCGACGGCCTCCATCGTTCGCCGCGCCGCCTCGGCGCCGGGATCGTCCCGGGGTTCAGCGCCGCGCGACGGGAACCAGTCCAGCATCAACTTCACGCCATCCAGCAGGCCCGGCCACCAGCGGAAGTGGTGGTTGCGTTCGAGCGTCTCCACGACGGCGGCGACCTCGTCCACCACGTCCGGCGAGAACTCGAAGGCGATGTACTCCCGCACCGTCTCCGCCGCCGGTCGGTCGCCCCAGTAGAACTGGCTGTACACCGCTTTCGTGACGTCCTCGTAGATGCCTTCGGAATAGGGGAAGCCGCCTGCGACCTGGCTCTTGACCCGATCCCATTGCGCTTGCGCGCGGGCCGGCAGCGGCGTGGCGCCGAACCCGCCCCACGGGAAGGTCGCGTGCATGCTGATCTCCGGGAACCCGGCCACGGGGAGCCCGAGGGCGGCTGCGGCGGCGGGAACGGGCCCCTCGATGACCAGGCCGTCCGCCAGGTCGGGCTGGCGTGACAGCCGCTCCATGACGGCGGCGATCTCCTGCGGATCCATGTACCAGGTGGAGACGACGAGCTTGGTGTCCGGCAGCTTCGCGCGTGCGAGCCCGCGAATGCGCTCGACGCAGGCCATGAAGCCCTGCGAACCCCAGGGGCGGCACGCCTCGCAGCCGCAGCCGCCCTGGTCATAAGGCCAGACCCAGATCGACCGCGGCGCGAGGTCGGCGACCCAGTCGAAGGTGGTTCCCATGGTCTTGAGGAGGTATGCCATCCCCGCGGGACGGCTTGGACAGACACCGCACGGGTAGTAGCCGCCGCGCCCCGCGCCCGGCGTCGCCCGCAGCGCCTCGGGCGAATCGGCATAGCCCTCGTTGCCGATGAGCGTCAGCGAGACATCCATGCCGATCCGCCGGGCGGCCGCCATCACGGCGCGCAGGCGTTCCCGGAAAACGACAGCCTCGGGATCGTCGGGCGCTTTGAAGTGGTGCAGGTCGTACCAGACCAGCAGTTCGTTAAGACCCCATAGAGCCAGATCTTCCACATAGTTCTCGATCTGTTCGATTGGGGCTTGGTGGTAGAAGTTGTGGAAATGTGTCGCGAAGTAGATACCGCGCACGGGTTTCCACGGAACGGACGAACCCCGCCACGAGCCCGGTACGAACCCATCCCGCTCGTAGCGGCTTGCGCGAAGAAATTTTCCCACTCCATAGAGCAGGCCCCGCGCATCGTTGCCGACGATTCTGACGCCGCCGCCGGAACGGTCTTCGATGCGGAACCCTTCGGCGCCGATGCCGGACTCCACGGCCAGAGCCACGACGAGCGGCGCCGATTCCGAAGCGACAACCCGCGCCGGACACCTCCGGGCGACTTGGCGCGCGAAGACCTCGCCGATGCGCGCAACCACCGGCGAGGCAGCCACCGGCATCGACAAGACGATTTGACCAACGGCATTCATTCGGAGCTTTGGAAAACTGTACCACGTCATTCGTGTGACGGCAACCCGCGAGTATTGCTTCAGCAATTCTCAATGTGGCCTCTTTTCAGTCACCGGACGACACGGAGGTCGTCCCTCCATCATTGAAAACAAAGGCTATTCTAAGGAACTGGAGGGTCGGGCTCCATCCTGACCGGATGAGGTCGCCAAATTGAGAATTGCTGTTTGGGTTAGTTTCTGGGGTCAGTTTCTGGGGGGGTAAGATCGGCGCGTGAAGCGTGGGCTAAAAGGCACATTGGGCGGCATCAGCGAGGGCCGGGGCTGAAGCCCCTGGACGGCTTCCGGCTAAAGCCGGTACTCCGACACGAGAACGACTCCCACCACAGCCCCGTCGGAGTCCCGCCTTCAGGCGGAAGCCAGCGAGGGCCTTCAGGCCCGGGTACATGTAAACAGGGCGTTGGGCCACGTGACGCGCCTGCCGTCAACTGCCGCCCTCCTCTCCATGCGCCATCAGCGCATCCCTGTGGGCAACCGAAGACCCCTGGGTGTCGTTGCAAGGGTGCGATTCAACTTTGTTGAATCGCAAAGAATCCAGAATCCAGAATCCAGAAGTTGCACGGCAACGATTTACGCGCTTTGTCGCCCGTCCCAGATATGGCTTCAATTGCGTGGACACGAAGAGAGGCGCATTTGTCAGCGAAAGGCGGTGAAATCCTTCTGGATTCTGTATTCTGACTCCTGAATTCTGGGTGCGCATCCACTATTGAGGATCTTACCCTCGTTGCAACCTGGGGTCGTTGCAACCTTGACCTCGCTTCAGGATAGGGGTAAAGTATGATTTTTTGCCGGGTTCAGCTACTGCGCCCGGGAATCCGCTTGCTCCGGGAATGGGAAAATGCCGGATGCCAAGCCGGCTGTGGCGGCATCGATCACGGGAAGCGTTTCAAGTCCTTGGCGATTCACCGAACAGGGAAGCGTATCACATGTCGCTTGCACGACCCTCGAAAGCGCATTTGGAATGGGCAGACTGCGAGATTGGCGTCATCATCCACCACGATCTTGAAGTCTATGATGAGGCCTACAGGCATTTGGAGCCCGACAACCTTCCCGGCCCCGGGGTTTTCCATCCCTCCGCCCTCGACACCGACCAATGGCTGTCCGCCGCCGCGTCCGCCGGCGCGCAGTACGCAGTCCTCGTGGCGAAGCACTGCTCGGGTTTCTCCCTCTGGCCGACCCGGGCGCACGCCTTCAGCGTGGCTTCATCGCCCTGGC
>CAZYRQ010000109.1:0-6253 GCA_964649455.1 uncultured Lentisphaerales bacterium | reverse complement strand
CCCGTTTCGAGTCACAGGTCTCCCTCTCCGGGCACCCGCCGGTGGACGATGACGGGTTGCGCCGCGGCATGCGGGAGCTCCCGCCGCTGATCGAGGCCGGCCCGGCGCTGAAATGGTGGCCCGCCGGCCGGCGTCGGGCGGCCGCCTGTTTCGTGCAACTGGCAACCCGCGCCACGTTCTCCGTCGATGTCGACGACGACTGCGACATGGCCTACGAAGGGTTGCGCGGCGAACTCGCACTCCATTACTCGCGCGCGTTCGCGAAGGGAAGCTGGCGACTCGGCGGCGCCCTCGCGGCCTATGCGGGCGACGGGCGCTACCACGGATTCTTCTACGACGTGCCGGCGCGCGACGCCACCGCCGACCGGCCAGCCCACGACGCCGCCTCCGGCTACGGCGGCTGCGGCCTCTCGCTCTTCGTGACGCGTCGGCTGACGGAGACCCTCAGCGGCGGGCTCTATGCCCGCTGGGATCATCTGGGTGGGGCGGCCTTCCGGGAGAGCCCGCTGGTGGAGCGCGACAACGGTTTCACGCTGGGCACCGCCATCATCTGGCAGTTGGCCCGGTCGCAACGGCGGGTGGCGCGCACCGGAGAGCCGGTCGAGCGCTGAACCGGGCAGTGGAGGGCGGAACGCCTAGCCGCAGATCCCGCCCGCAGCGGCGTCAGCCTGCAGCACGCGGTCGCGGATCGCGAGGACGTTGTCGGGGCCGACATACTCGAGGATGAAGGGACGCCCCTCGGCATGGCGGTGGTAGAGGGCGAGGAACCGCGGCCAGTCGATGTCGCCGTCGCCGAGCGCCCGGCCCCACAGGTCGTTGACCTTGCGATCCTTGCCGTGAAGGTAGGCGAGCTTCGGCGCGAGGTGGTGGAACATCTCCTCCTCGGTGCTGTTGGCGATCAGGTTGGCCGGATCGAGGAGGATGCGGAGACGTTCCGAGCCGAGCTGCGCGAGGAGGTCGGCCGCCCGCTTGGCGCTGGGCACGAGGTCGATGACGCAGGGCTCGAGGGCGATATCGAGCCCGTAGTGTTCCGCCTTCTCCGCCAGCCACCGGAGGCTCTCGCAGAGCTGGCCGAAGTCGCGTACGTAGGTCTCGGTGTTGATGCCGCGCCGGCCGGGGACAAAACCGCACTCGGTCGCGACGCAGGGGATGCCGTTGAACGCGGCGATCTGCATCAGGCGCTCGAAATAGGCCAGGTTGGCGGCGCGCGCGGATGCGTCGGGATCGATCAGGTTGGTGAAGACGCCCAAGGCGCTGACTTCGATGCCGCGGCTGCGGAAGGCCTCGACAATCGCGCGGCTGCGCGCATCGGTCAGGCTGGAGAGGTCGCTGCGCCCGTTGTAGACCCAGAAGTCCGCATCGGTATGCGCCAGGCAGAGCTCGGTGCAGGCAAAACCGTTCCGCGCCATGAAGTCGGCCGCCTCGTTGCTGGTCATCTTGGAAAAGCTGCGGGACACCACGCCGAGTTTCATTCGTGCTCCTGGTCTGCTGTTGATGGTGAATATATCAGGGCCCCCGTCGTGAGGCAAGTCCCCGCCTTACCGCACAGGTTGTCGCACAGGTTGTCCTGACAATCATGTAATCCTGCCGCAATAGCAGTCGGGACTTGCCGACGGCGAGGACGCTCCATGGCGTTACGCCCGTTTCCGCTCCCTTCCGGGGCGCCCCCTGTGGCCGCCGATTACCGCCGCCGGCTTACCGCCGCCGGCTCGACAGGCGCGGTTCGAGCCGGTATCCTTTTTCCATGGAACCGACAGCCCCCCACGCGCCTCCCTGGCGCCTCCTGCTACTGGCCGCAGGCCTAATCGCGGTCATTCTGGTGCCCTTCCTGGTCTGGGGCGCGGCCATCGAGCGCTGGACCGAACGTTTTGTCGCAACCGGAGCCGGCCATCCCGCCGCCACCGCCGCCGTGCTCGGCGGCCTGCTCGCAGGCGACATCGTTCTGCCGATCCCCTCGAGCCTGGTCAGCACCGCCTGCGGCCGCTGTCTCGGCTTCGCGCGCGGCACGCTGGCCTCCTTCGCGGGCATGAGCGTCTCGGTTGTGATCGGCTATGGGGTCGGGTTCTCGGCCGCCGGCTATGCGGCGCGTCGGCTGCGGGCGGACGAGCGCCGGACGCTCCTGCGCCTCCACAGCCGCTGGGGCGTCTGGATGCTGGCCGCCCTCCGCCCGGTTCCCGTGCTGGCCGAGGCCGCGGTGCTCTTCGCGGGCCTCTCCCGCCTGCCGTGGAAGGGCTTCCTGGCACCCGTGCTCGCCGCCAACCTGGCCGTCTCGGCCGTCTATGCCGCGATCGGCGCCTTCGCCCGGGGCCCTCACGCCACGCTGCTGGCCTTCGCCGGCGCCGCGCTCCTCTCCGGCCTCGTCATGCTGGGGTTCAGGCGCCGCGCGCCGACGCCGGCGTGAAACGGACGGCACCGGTCTGTACGGTGGGCCACCGCGGTGCGCGGGGAGTGCATCTGTAGCAGCGGGTCGAGTAGACGTGCCGTTTAAGGAAGGGTTTACCTGTCACAAGGAAGCAGGGGTTGTCTCCGTGTCTCCGCGTGAGTGCCCGTGAGCGTCGAGGACGAGCAGGATGTCTAACGCGCACCGCCGGGGACGGCGGATGCCACGTCCCGGCGCTTCCGTGCGCCATTCCTGCGATCCTCTTGGCGTTTTTGGCGGTTCACCATCATCAACGACTATCACCCCCCCCCCCATCAACCCCGGCGGCCCGCCGGCTCAGGCGCCGCGCGCGGCTGCGGAGACGGCGCGCAGCCGGCGCGACGTGGCGAGGATGAACGGGGCCAGCAGGAAGAAGAGCCCGGCGGTGACCATGAAGACCATCCGGACGCCGCCCAGCATGGCCACGCCGCCCGCGGTCGCCGCGCAGATGAACCAGCCGAGGGCGCGGAAACTCGTGCCCCAGCCCAGGAAGAGCGCGCGCTTGTCCGGCGGGGCGCACCGCGCCAGCCAGATCTGGAAGACCGGATCGAGACCCGCCGCGAAGAAGGCCATCAGCATGCGCGCGCCGATCATCACGCCGATGCCCCGTGAGAGCGCCAGCGGGATGGCGGCCGCGCCGGCCAGGAGCGTCGACCAGGCCCCCACCCGCGACGGCGAGGTGCGGTCGGCCAGCCGGCCCATCAGGGCGCCGGCGACGATGCCCGCGACGGCCGATCCGCCCAGCACAATGCTGGTCCAGAACTTGGCGCTGCCGTGGCCGACGATCAGCTCCGTCATCTGCGGCACGAAGGGCCGCTCGAAGGCCGAGACGAAGGCCGTCACGGCCATCAGGCCCAGCAGCAGCCAGACGCCGCCGAAGCGCGGCAGGGAGAGGTGCAGGCCCAGGGTGGACTGCCGCAGACTGGTCGTGCGGACAAAGTTCTCCCGCGAGCCGAAGAGCACCAGGAAACCCGCCAGCGCCAGCATCGCGCCGCTGGCGGCGAACCCGACCGTGTAGCCGTAGTGATCCACCACCAGGGCTCCGAATAGAAACCCCGCCAGATTGCCGCTACCGACAGCCGACGAGATCGTGCCCATCGCGAAGCCCATCTTGTCCGACGGCGTGTTGCTGGCCACCAGCGTCTGCGAGGCCGTGACCGTCCCGGCAAAGGTGCCGATCAGGAAGCGCAGGATCACCAGCCACACGACGTTCGGCATGAAGATGGCCAGCGGCAGCAGGATGGCCGAGCAGAAGTTGGCGCGCAGCACCATCGCCCGGCGCCCGTAGATGTCGGCCACGAAGCCCCAGAAGGGGGCGAACAGGAAGAGGGCCAGATGCCCGGAGGCCGCGAAGAGCCCCACCCAGAGGCTCCGCTCGGCCTCGTTGGTGATCTGCAGATGATCGCGGATGTAGAAGGGGATGAAGGGCAGCGAGAAGCCGAAGCCCGCGATGGAGAAGAACTGCGCGACCGCGATGAAGAGCAGGTTGCGCCTCCAGTCCAACGGCTGGCCCGCGCGGGGTGTCATGCCGGCACTCGCAGACCGCTGCCCGGCGCGTTGAGGAGCGCAAGGTAGCGGGCATAGACTTCACCGGGCGGATGTTGCTCGGTATCGGCTAGCGTGCCGCCCAGCGGGGGCTTGATCGCCTCGGTCTCGAGATGGCGCAACCGCGGACAGGAGGCGATCCCCGGGACGAAGGCCGCCCAGTCGAGCGTGCCGCGTCCGGGAACGCGGTGCAGATCGTGGAGCCCGTCGTTGTCGTGCAGGTGCATGGTCACGATGTACGGGCGCAGGGTATCGAGCGCCACGCGGACTCCGTCGAGGATGTGCGCGTGGCCCACGTCGAAACAGACCCCGACCGCCGGATGGCCATAGCGCCCGACAAAGTCGGCCAGCTCGCCGGCGTGGCGCGCCAGGTAGGTGACGCGGAGGCTGTTCTCCAGCGCCAGCTCTACGCCGGCCGCCGCGGCCGGCGTCGCCAGTTCGTCCAGCGCCCGCACGACCGGCTCCCAGGCCGCGTCCGGCTCGATGCCCGCGGGGTAGTCGCCCAAGTGCAGGACATAGGTGCGCGCGCCGAGGGCCGCCGCGCGCCGCATCACGTCGAGGTGGGCCGCGACCATCCGCCGGCGCGCCTCGGGGTCGGGCTGGCGGAGGACATAGGGCGCGCGCTCGAGTCCGTGGCAGGCGATCGCCTGGAGACCGGCGCCGCGGAGAATCCGCGCGAGACGCGGTTCGGCGCCGTCGTCGGCCAGGCTGATCGCGCCGCACACTTCCTGCAGCACGAGGTGCGCGATGCCGTCCGCGGCCAGGCCGCGGCAGACCGCCTCGAAATCGCTCGACGGGTCAAGCGGCGGCAGATAGGCGAGCGCGAGGGTGCGGAGGGTGGGCATGGTGTCAGTCATGGCTCCAGGAAGAGCGGCGTCAGGTGGCGGTCAAGCAGGTTGCGGGTGACATGCGCGCCGATCGTCTCCGCATGGGCCGCCAGCGCGTCGGTGAAGCGCGCGCCCATCTCCGCAGCCACGCGGAAGCTGATGTGGATGAACTGCCGGAAGTCGCTATTGAAGCGCGGGTGGGAGGGGTTGTGCTCGAGCGCGCCGACGAAGGCCTCGCGGCTCCAGCCATCCACCTCGGACGGCGCCGGCAGGCGGCTGGTGTCGATCGACACCACCGAGGCGTAGGGCGCGCAGAGCGCCTCGAACCGTGGGCGCGCCTCGCGGTAGATCGTCTTGGCCATCGCCAGCCCCTCGCCGCCGGCGGCGGCGAGCCCGGTCACCTCCTCGAGCCAGGTGGTGCCAGCCGTCTTGACGTGCACGCCTGCCCGGTGGCGCCGCAGCGCGGCGGCGATGTGCGGGTAGATTGAGAACTTGTCGCTGCCCGAATGGACGCTGAGCTTAAGCGCGGCGGGCAGGCCGAAGCGCGCGACCGCGTGCCGGAGCACGCAGAGATCCTCGTCGAACTCGCGCGCGAAGACGGCGGGGTCGCCGACATAGTCGATCCCTTTGTGGAAGGCGCCGGTGAACTTGGGGGCGATGGTCTGCAGCGGCAGGTTCTCGTCGGCGAGGCCGGCCAGGATGACGAGCAGCTCGGCCGGCGTCTGCGGCGCGGCGGTCTCGTCCATCGAGACCTCGGTGACAAAGGGTGCCGCGCGCCGCGCGGCAATGTGGCGGTACAGGTTGCCGGCGGCGCGGATGGCGGTGAGGTACCGCGAGGCGATGGCCTCGATCGCGGCGGCGTCGAGCGCCAGCGGACGCCCGAGACCGTCGATGTCCAGCCGCCCGGCCAGGCCGGCATGGCGCCGGGCAAAAGCCCGGGCCTCGTCCGCCGCGACGGGCTGCCCGATGAAGTCGGCGACGTCGAGCGTGAAGAAGTCGCAGGCGGGGATGAAGGCGTCGACGTTCTTCAGGCTGATGTGGTCGGCATCGACGAAGTAGCCGCCCGTCCACTGCTCGGCGGCGACGGCGGCATCGGCCGCGCGGCGCGTGTCGGCCGGCTGGGTGCCGATCAGGCTGTGCTCGCGGAACGACTTGTTCCAGACCGGCGCCACGCGGACGCCCCGCGCCTCCAGCGCCTTGATGGCGCTAAGCTGCGCGCGCGCCTGGCGGCCGAAGCGGTCGCCGACGCCGAGAGAGAATCTTTCCAATGGGATCATGGTCTGCTCCTGATACCTGATACTTTGCGTGACCGGGCCGCGGCCGGGTCAGCGGGTCGTCTGGGCCTCGACGAGCCGCTCGCCGCCGCCGTAGCGCGCGCGCAGCTTCGGCTTCTCGATCTTGCCGGTCGGGTTGCGCGGCACCGCGGCGAGAATGATCCGGCGGGGACGCTTGTAGCGCGGCA
>CAZYRQ010000108.1:0-6303 GCA_964649455.1 uncultured Lentisphaerales bacterium | reverse complement strand
CACGGCCGCCACGGAGGAGGCCAGGGCCGCGCCCTCCATGCGGGGGGGCTTGACCGCCGGCGCCGCGCCCGCCTCGACCGTGGCGGAGGTGGCGTCGATCTGTTTGGCGGTCGCGCTGAGCATGGCATCCTGGCGCGAGGTGAGCAGCTTGCGGATCTGGTCGCCGATCATCGCCGAGATCTTGATCCAGGGCGACCAGAAGGCCTCCTTGAGGCTCACGGGACTCTCGACGATCCGCACAATCACGGCGTCCCAGTCGCGCCCGTCGCGGTCGTAGAAGAGTCCGTTGCGGCCCACCCAGAGCGAACCGGCGAAGCCCGCCGTGACCGCCACGCCGATCGACTGCTTCTCCTTTGTGGCAGGGCGCGTGATGTCGCAGTAGACGAGGAAGATCTTGCCGGCCGCCGCGAGCGTCGCGTGGCTGGCGACATCCCGGACGTTCACGCAGAGGTCGAAGAGGCGCCCGTCCATGTAGAGCCGCCCGGCGCGGAAGATCTCCGTGCGCTCCGGATCGTAGAAGTCGTTGAAGTTGACGAAGTTCTTCAGCAGCCGGCTGAGATGGTGGTGGTAGCGGATCAGCCGATCCAGGTCGGCCAGCGCGCCCGCCTCGGTCGCGAAGGACAGGTCGCGTTCCAGCATCGCCGCGATCTGTTCCCGTCCGTTGCCCGCGAGAATTTCGCGCAGGCGCGCTGCGCCGAGCCCTTCCACAGCCGCGCCGGCTTTGGCGGCCATCCAGGCCTCGTAGGGCGCGATGCGGTCGAGCACCTGGCGCCAGTGCGCCTCGGTCAATGCCGCAGTTCCGCCGCCCAGCAGCGGTGCCAGCGCCGTCTCGGCGAACCGCGCCAGGGCGCCGGCCCAGGCGGGGTTGACCCCCTCGCGCAGGGGCAGCGCCCGCCCCGCCTCGGCCCGGGCCAGCGGAAAGGCCGCGATCACGCCGCTCTCCGCCTGCAGATCGAGCGGCGCCAGCGCGCCGTAGTCGCCCTCGCCGCGGTTGAGCGGCGCGGCGGCGCGCGGGTCGAAGGCGGCCAGCCGGCAGCGGGTGAAGTAGTCGTCGATCTTGGCGCGCACGGCCTGGACGGCCGCGCAGGCCGCCGCCGTCGCGTCGCCCAGCGGCTGCACGTCCGCCGGCGCGCCCTGGTCGAGCCACGCCGCGTGGGCGCGCGCCTCGGCGAAGAAGCGGTCGAGGTGTTCCCGGCCGATGCCGGGCGTGCCGGAGCGGTCGTTCGCCCCGCCGCACGCGGCAAGGATCTCATGGATCAGTTGTTTCAGCTCCGGCGTGCCGGCCGCCTCCGGGGTGATGATGCCGTCGCCATTGAAGGGCGTCTGCGCCAGCAGCGTCTCACGGCGCGCCACCTCCTCCAGCGAGAGGGCGTCCGCCTCCGGCTGCCCGAGGTCAGCGAGGATGCGGCGGGCCAGATCCTGCAGAGCGCGCGCCCCGGCATTCCCGGCGAAGGCCTCCAGCGGCAGCCGGGGCGCACCGTCCAGCAGCGCGGCCGGATCTCGGAGGCGGTCGCAGGCCCACTGCACGCCGGCGAGCAGCTCGGGAATCCGGATGCGCCCGTCCTGGTCGGCGTCCAGCAGTGCGAGCGTGCGCGCGTCGAAGCGCACGCCCTGCACCGGGCAGACCAGTATCGTCCAGAGTTCCTGGGGCAGTTCGGCGAGACGCGCGAAGTCCTCGCCGCGGTGCAGCCGCACCTGCCGTAGGCCGCCGGCCTGGAAGAAGCGCCAGCGATGACGGCCCCGGAGGGCGCCGGGAAGGGGCAGGCCGACAGCAGGAAGGGGAATCGTCATGGGGTGCGGTCAGCCGAGGGTGCGCAGGCGCTCCGCCAGCGCGGCCATCTCCTCCGGCGAGTCGTAGGCGCCGGGTGCCCAGGCCATGGCGCGCCCCTCCCGGCGCGGGATGATGTGGAAATGGACATGCGGCACGACCTGCGAGGCGCAGCGTCCGTTGGACTGCAGGAGGTTGAACCCGTCGCACGGGAGGCCGCGGACCAGCCGGCGCGCGGTGTCCTGCACGAGCGGCATGAGTCGCTGCAGCCACTCGGCCGGCAGGTCCGTCAAACGCTCGGCATGGTACTTGGGGATGACCAGCGCATGCCCCTTCTCGAACGGGGCGATGTCCAGGAAGACCAGGGCGTGGGCATCCTCCTGGAGGATGTGGGCCGGAATCTGCCGGGCGATGATCTTGCAGAAGATGCAGTTCGGATCGGACATGGCCACCTCCGGCTAGCTGCGGTAGTTCGGGGCTTCCTTGATGATCTTGACATCGTGCGGATGCGCCTCGCGCACGCCGGCGTTGGTCACCCGGAAGAACCGGCCGCGCCGCTGGAGCTCGGCGATCGTGCGGCAGCCGCAGTAGCCGAGCGCCGAGCGCAGGCCGCCGGTGAACTGGGTCATCAGCTTCCGGACCGGGCCGGCCAGTGGCACGATGCCCTCGATTCCCTGCGGCACGAGGTCTTCGGTCTGCGCCGAGGACTGGCCGTAGCGGTCGCGGCTGCCGGCGCCCTGCTGCATGGCCGCCAGGCTGCCCATGCCGCGGTAGATCACGTACTGGCGCCCCTCGTGCAGGATCTTCTCGCCGGGGCTCTCCTCGGTGCCCGCCAGGAGCGAACCGAGCATGACCGTGTCGGCGCCGGCGACGATCGCCTTCGGCACGTCGCCCGAATGGCGCACGCCGCCGTCGGCCACGACCGGCACCGACCCCTCGAGCGCCTGCGCCGCCTGGTAGATCGCGGTGATCTGGGGGATGCCGACGCCGCAGACCACGCGCGTCGTGCAGATCGAGCCGGGGCCGATGCCGACCTTGACGGCATGCGCGCCCGCGTCGCGCAGGGCGACGGCCCCCTCGGCGGTGGCGACATTGCCGGCGATCACGTCGATCTCGGGATAGTGCGCCACCAGCCAGCGAACCATCTCGATGATGCCGCGGGAGTGGCCGTGGGCGCTGTCGACGACGAAGACGTCGACGCCCTGCTCAGCGAGCCTCTCGGCGCGCTCGTGGTCGCCCCCGCCGATGGCGGCGGCGGCGCGCAGCCGGTGGTGGGCGTCGCGGCTGTAGAGCGGCTGCTTGTTCTCGACGAGGTTCTTGACGTCGGTGAAGCTGTAGAGGCCGACGAGCCGCCCCTGATCGTCGATCAGCGGCAGCTTGCCGATCTTGTGGCGCATCATCAGGCGGTAGGCGTCCTCGAGCGAGGTGCCCGGGGGCGCGGTGACCGCGGCCGTGGTCATCACCTCGCTGGCGCGCGCCTGGGGCCCGCTGGAGTAGCGGGCGTCGGACGAGGTCAGGATGCCGACGAGGCGGTCGTGCTCGTCGAGGATCGGGAAGCCGCCGAAGCGCAGGCCCTGCTCGCGCCGCACCTCCTGGATGCGGGCCACCGTGTCGGTCGCGCGGAAGCAGACGGGGTTCAGGATCAGCCCGTTGAGGTGGTTCTTGACCTGGCGCACCTGGCGCGCCTGGTCGGCCGCCTGGAGGTTCTTGTGGATGACGCCGATGCCGCCGAGCATCGCCATGGCGATCGCCATGTTCGATTCCGTGACCGTGTCCATGGCCGCGCTGACGAACGGCGCGTTGAGCGTGATGCGGGAGGTCAGGCGCGTGGAGATGGTGGTCTCGGCCGGCAGGAAATCGGCGTACTGCGTCACCAGCGTCACGTCGTCGAAGGTCAGGCCCTCGCAGGGGAACCGTTCCATGAAAGCCGAAATGTCAGGGTTATGGTACATGCGGACTCCATTGCCGACGCACGGATGCGCCTTTCCCAAAACTTTATAGCGGATTTCACCCCGAAAGGGCAAGTCAGTAATGATAAAACATGGGGAGCGAAATTGACAAATCGGACGTCATGCTGCATCATCGTGGCTGAACAACATGCCAACGGTTCTCCTCCATGCCTGCTGCGCGCCCTGCGCCTCCGTATGCATCGAGCGGCTGCGGGCCGACGATCTCGCGGTGACGCTGTTCTTCTCCAACGCCAACATCGGCGATGGCGACGAGTACGCGCGGCGCCTCGAGGCCGTCGTCCGGCTGGCCGAGGCCCTCGCGGCACCGCTGCTGGTCGACGAGACGGCGCGCCACGACGACTGGCTGGCGGCCGTCCGCGGCCTCGAGTCCGCGCGCGAGGGCGGCGCCCGCTGCCGTCCCTGCTTCGCCTTCAGCCTCAACCGCACCGCCGCGCGGGCCGCCGCGCTCGGGTTCGACCGCTTCACCACCTCGCTGACCGTCAGCCCGCACAAGCACACCCCCACCCTGTTCGAACTGGGCGCGGTCGCCGACCCTGTCCGCTTCCTGCCGGTCGACTTCAAGCGACGCCACGGATTCCAGCGCAGCGTGGAACTCGCACGCCAACTCAACCTCTACCGCCAGGACTTCTGCGGCTGCGAGTTCAGCCGCGCGGCCCTCGCACAGCGCGCCACAACCCCCGCCCCGACATGAAGCCCCGCCTCGCGCCCCAGCAGCTGGACACGCCCGCCTACGTCGTCGACTACGCGGCCCTGCAGCGCAACCTCGCGATCCTGTCCGATGTCAAGGCGCGCACCGGCTGCCGCATCCTGCTGGCGCTCAAGGCCTTCTCGATGTTCGACGCCTTTCCCCTGCTCAACCGCGGGCTCGACGGCTGCTGCGCCAGTTCCCTCCACGAGGCGCGGCTCGCCCGCGAGCAGTTCGGGGGCGAGGTCCACGTCTTCGCCGCCGCGCTCGGCGCGACCGACATGGACGCCCTGCTCGATGTCGCCAACCATGCCACCTTCAACTCCTTCGCCCAGTGGGAGCAGTTCCGGCAGATCGCCGCGCGGCGCCCCCACCCGCCGATCGCCTGCGGCCTGCGCATCAACCCCGAGCACTCCGAGGGCCACACGCCGCTCTACGACCCCTGTGCGCCCGGCTCGCGCCTCGGCATCCGGCGCGCGGCCTTGGATGGCCGGAATCTCGACGGCCTGACCGGCCTGCACGTCCACAACCTCTGCGAGCACAACGCCGACGCCTTCGCGCGCACGCTGGCCGCGGTGGAGGCGCGCTTCGGCGACCTGCTGCCGCGCTTCGCCTGGTTCAACTTCGGCGGCGGCCACCACATCACGCGCGACGACTACGACCGCGACCTGCTCTGTGAAACGATCAAATCCTTCCGCCAGCGCCACGGACAACCCGTCGTCTACCTCGAACCCGGCGAGGCCGTCGCCCTCAACGCCGGCACGCTGGTGACCACGGTGCTCGACATCGTCCACAACACGCTCCCGATCGCCATCCTCGACACCTCCTGCACCTGCCACATGCCCGACGTACTCGAGATGCCCTACCGCCCGCGCGTCTTCCGCGAAGCCGGCTGGGACGGCCGCGCGGCGCCCGACCCGCAGGCCGAACGCGGCGCCGAGCCCGGCACCCAGCCGCACACCTTCCGGCTCGCCGGCCCCAGTTGCCTGGCGGGCGACGTCATCGGCGACTACAGCTTCGACACCCCCCTGCGGACGGGCGACCGCCTGGTCTTCGAGGACATGGCCATCTACACGATGGTCAAGAACACGACCTTCAACGGCATCCGGCTGCCGGACATCGTCGCGCGCGAGCCCGACGGCACGCTGCGCCTCGTGCGGCGTTTCGGCTACGACGACTTCAAGATGCGCCTCTCCTGAGTGCTCCGCCATGCCCAACCCCGCCACCCGCTTATCGGCCTTTCTCGACACGGAATACCCACCCGCCCGCGCCGGACGGGCCGCCTTCCACGTCATCCCCGTGCCGATGGAACTCAGCGTCTCCTACGGCCGCGGCACGGCGCGCGGCCCGCAGGCCATCCTGGAGGCCTCTGGCCAGCTCGAGGCGCACGACCGCGGCGTCGCCCCCGGTGCGCTCGGCATCCACACGCAACCGGCGGTGCGGCTGCCGAAGCGCGCCGAGGCGGCGGCCTGGCTCGATGCCATCGAGGCGCGGGCCGCCCGGGCGCTGGCGGCCGGCGCGCGGCCGCTCGTGCTCGGCGGCGAGCATACCGTGACCCTGGGCGCCGCCCGCGCCTTCGCGGCCGCCGGCGTCCGGCTGGGCTTCCTGCACTTCGACGCGCACGCCGACCTGCGCGACACCTACGAGGAGAATCCTCTGAGCCATGCCTGCGTCATGCGCCGCGTGGCGGAGCTCGGCTTTCCGATCATCCAGTTCGGGACGCGCGCCTACAGCCTGGAGGAAAACCGCTACCGCCGCACGCACCGCCTCGCGGCCTTCGATGCCGACGCCCTGCAGGGCGCGCTGCCACGGCGGCTGCTGCCGTCCGGCTTCCCGCGCGACCTCTACATCACCTTCGACGTCGACGGGCTCGACCCCTC
>CAZYRQ010000107.1:0-6319 GCA_964649455.1 uncultured Lentisphaerales bacterium | reverse complement strand
CGGATGCCGGTATGATGGCAAATTGCGATGGCAGGGGCAAGCGGCAATGCACCCAGCGGCAATGCACCCACTTGTTTTGCATTTCCCCGGCCCGTTCAAACCGATACACTATCTGCCATGGTCTGAAACACCGCGCTTCCGGGCGGGCGCGCCAGACCGGGACGCATGAAACGCTTGAGGAACCATATCCGGCAGAAAAGCCAGGCCGCCCGACCGCAGGGCATTCTTGTTGCCGCCTTCCTGGCCGCGATCCTGGTCGGCACCCTGCTGCTATGGTTGCCCGCCGCCAGCGCCAGCGGCACGCCGGTGCCGCTGGATGTGGCGTTCTTCACGGCCACCAGCGCCACCTGTGTCACGGGCTTGAGCGTCGTCGATATCGGCTCCGTTTTCTCGACGTTCGGGCAGGTGGTCATCCTGTCGCTCATCCAGATCGGCGGCGTGGGCATCATGACCGTGGGCACCTTCCTGCTGATCATGCTCGGCCGGCGACTCAGCGTGCGCAGCGAGTCGGTGCTGGCCACCTCCATCGGCGAGGAGCAGTCGACCGGGCTGCTCACGCTGTTGAAGCACACGATCACCTTCGCCCTGGTCATCGAGGGCCTCGGGACGGCCGTGCTGGCCTGGCGCCACTGGACAACCGGTTGCCCGCCCTGGCGCGCCATCGGCCTCGGCGGGTTCCATGCGGTCAGCGCCTTCTGCAACGCGGGCTTCTCGCCGCTGCCCGACAACCTGATCTCCCTGCGGCACGACAGCGTCTACCTGGCCACCATCATCCTGCTCATCATCCTCGGCGGCATCGGTTTCCTCGTGCTGCACAACGTGACCCAGTTCCGGTTCTGGATGCGCGACCGGCTCCGGCGGGGACGCGTGACGGCCCACAGCCGCATGGTGCTGCAGACCTCCCTCGGCCTGATCCTCGCCGGCATGCTGCTCTTCGGCGCGATGGAATGGAACCGTGCCTTCGCCGGCCTGCCCGTGCGCGAGAAGCTCCTCGGCACCCTCTTCCATTCCGCCAGCGCGCGCACGGCCGGCTTCAATGCCGTCCCCATGGGCGACTTCAGCGAGCCTTCGCGCGTGCTAACGATGGCCCTGATGTTCATCGGCGGCTCCCCAGGCTCCACAGCGGGCGGCATCAAGACGACGACCTTCCTTGTGCTCGTCCTGACCATCATCGCCATGATCCGTGGCAGCCCCGCCACGCGCTACGGCGTGCGCGCCATTCCCGAAACCATCGTCCGCGAGTCGATCGTCATCTTCCTGCTGGGCATCGGCCTCGTGACCACCATCTTCACCCTCCTGCTGCTGGCCGAGAATCCGCCCGCAGGGGGCAACGCCGCTCTCCCGCTGCTATTCGAGACGGTCTCGGCCTTTGGCACTACGGGGCTGTCGCTGGATGTCACACCGCAACTCTCGCTCGCGGGGCGGCTGCTCATCGTCCTGGCCATGTTCATCGGGCGCCTGGGGCCCCTGACCATGGTGCTGATTGTCGGCACGGCCGGCAGGAGCGATCACATTCACTTCCCGGAAGAGGAGGTCGTCGTCGGATGAAACGCATCGGCATCATTGGTTCAGGCCGCTTCGGCCAGGCCCTGATCGAGAGCTTGGTCGAGAAGGGCGCGGAGGTGCTCCTGCTGGACACCTCCCACGAGAAGGTGCAGAACGCCGCGGACTTCGTCACCAAGGCCGTCCAGGGCGACGCGACCAGCGCGCGCACGCTCAAGGAGGCGGGCTTCGGCGCGTGCGACGTCGTCGTGATCTGCATCGGCAACAACATGGAGGGCAGCATCATGGCGACGGTCAACTGCAAGGACCTCGGCGTCCCGACCGTCGTGGCCAAGGCGGTCTCCGACCTCCACGGCAAGGTGCTCAAGCGCGTCGGCGCCGACATCGTCGTCTATCCCGACCGCGACCGCGCGCAGCGGCTCGCCCGCGCGCTGCTCTCGCGCAGCCCCATCGACCTCTTCGAGATCACGGACGGCGTCAGCGTGTCCGAGGTCACGCCACCCAGCTCCCTGGTCGGCAAGACGCTGGTCGAGGGCAATGTGCGGCAGGAGTTCGGCGTCACGGTGCTCGCCATCCGCCGCGAGGCCGAGGATCCGCGCTTGCCGCGCAAGGTGATCATCGCCACGGGCAACGAGCGAATCCTGGAGAGCGACCGCCTGATCGTCTTCGGGCCTGACCTGCGCCTCGACGAGCTGTCGCACGAGTGATTCCCCATGGCCGCCTACCGTCATCTTTTCGGGCCGGTGCTTTCCCGGCGCTTCGGACGCTCCCTCGGCGTCGATCTGCAGACCGGTGGCCTCAAGCGCTGCACGCTCGACTGCCGCTTCTGCCAGCTCGGCCCCACGCCGGCAACCTCCGTCCAGCGCGAATCCGGCGTGCCCATCGAGGAGGTGCTGGCGGAACTGGAGGCCTGGCGGCGGATCGGCGCGCCAGCCGACTTCATCACCCTCTCGGGCAGCGGCGAGCCGACGCTGCATCCGGCCTTCGGGCGCGTCCTCGACTGGATCCGACTCCACACCGGCTTCCGTTCGCTGCTCCTCTCGAACGGCACGCTCTTCACCGATCCGGCCGTGCGCCGTGACGCCGCGCGTGCCGATGTGGTCAAGGTCTCACTGCATGCCTGGGACACCCCCTCCTTCCGGCAGATCGCCCGTCCGCAGGCGAGTCTCGACTTCGAGGCCATCCTCGACGGCTACCGGCTGTTCCGTAGCGCCTATGCCGGCGTGCTGATCGCCGAGGTCTTCATCCTGGCGGGGTTCAACGATTCCGACGAGGCCGCCGACCGCATCGCCGCGCGTCTGCGCCTGTTCGCGCCCGACCACATCCAGCTCAACATCCTGGCGCGGCCGCCGGCCGACCCGGCCGCCGCCACGGTTCCGCTCGAACGCCTCCGCGAACTGGCGCGCCGCTTCACACCCGCGGCGGAGCTCCCCGACGCCCCCACCCCGCTGCCGCCATGGCCGCCCGCCGGCGCCGCTCAGGCCGACGCGCTGGTCGCGCTGGTCTCCCGCCATCCTGCCGATCTCGATGCGCTGGCGCGCACCTTCGGCCTCGCGGCGCCGGACACGCTGCGTCCGCTCGTCCAGCGGCTGGCCGCGGCCGGCACAATCGGCGTCCGCTGGCAGGAGGGCTGCCTGCACGTCCTGCCACCCCCGCCCCCCGCGCCGGCGGCGGCCCCGCTGATCCTCGGGTCGGCCTCGCCGCGGCGCCAGCGCCTCTTCCGCGAGGCGGGTCTGCGCTTCGAGATTCTCCATGTGGACACGGAGGAGCTCCACGACCCCGCCGATCCCGTCGGCACCGTCGTGCACAATGCCCGTGTCAAGCATGCGGCCTGCCGCGCGCGGCGGCCCGGCGGCGTGCTCGTCACGGCCGACACACTCGTCTGGTTCGAGGGCCGGCTCATCGGCAAGCCCGCCGACCGGGCCGAGGCCGTCCGCTTCCTGCGCGGTTTCGCGGGCCGCACGCAGACCGTGTTCACCGCCGTGGCCTTCTCGCGGCCCGGCGACGCCGAACCGGCGCTCCGCATAGAGGCCTCGCGCGTCCATTTCCGCAAGCTCGACGAGGCGGCCATCGCCGCCTACCTGGACTGCACACCCACGCTGGACCGAGCCGGGGCCTACGACATCGACGAGCATGGCGAACAACTGATCGCGGGCTATGACGGCTCCTACACCAACATCGTCGGCATTCCCATGGAAAGCGTCCTCGACTGGCTGCGCCACCAGGCTCCCGATTGCCTGAACGGATAGTCCGCGCATGTTCTCCGCCGCGATCATGCCCGCACTGGTCTGGCGTCCCGCCCTGCCGCCGCTGGCGCTGGCCATCGTCATGCTGCTGCTCGCGGCGATGGTGCTCGTCCAGGCGCAGCAGCTCGCACGGCGCTTCGGCCGCCGACGTGCCGTGCCCGTGGTAGTGGCGCGTAGCCTGACCGTGCTCCTGCTGCTAACCGCCGTCCTCGATCCCGCCGTGCCCCGCCGATCCGCCGCGGGCCCGCGCCGGCGACTCCTGGTGCTCGTCGACCGCTCCGCCTCCATGAAAGTCCGCGACGCGAACGACACCTCGCGCGAGGCGCGGGCCGATGCCGTCCTCCGGATGCTGCACGACCGCCTCGAACGCATGGCCGACCTCGCGGTCTGGTCGTTCGCCGACCGCGTCTGGAAGGAGCCGCCCCCACCGGCCGACGACACAGCGTCCGGCACCGATCTGGGTGGGGCGCTGCTCACCGCCGCCGACGAGGCCGGGGCTGTGGATGCCGTCGTGCTCCTCTCCGACGGCGGCGACGAGCCGCCCGAGCCGCCGCGACTCCCGCGCGCGGCGCTCTTCGCCTGTGTGATAGGCGCCGATCCCGCCACCTGGCGCGACACGGCGGTCGAGTCTTTCGAGGGGCCGCCCACCGTCGAGCGCCGCACAACCGTCGAGCTGGCGGCCGTGCTCCGCGCCCATAGCCACCAGGCACCCGGGTTTCGCGAGACCCTCGCCCGCCGCGAGGTCCGGCTCTGGCACCGCCATCCGGATGGCACGGAGGCTCTGTTGGAGACGCGTCAGGCGGATCTCGCCGGCGGCCAGGCCACGATGCGGTTTCCGGTGCGCTGCGACGACGAGGGCATCCACCAGTTCCGGATCGAGCTGGACGCGGGCGCGGGCGAGCTCTCGCCGCTCAACAACCGGCGCAGCCTCCGGATCGAGGCGCGGGGCGAGTCGCTCGACGTGCTCTACTTTTCCCGCCGGCTGGGCGCCGACCTCAAGCGGCTGCGCCAGGCCCTGGGCACGGATCCGGCCCTCGCCTTCACCGCCCTCTACCGCACGGGCGGCGAGCGCTATACCGTGCAGGCGCCCGACGGCGACGATTCCGGCGCGCTGGAGCGCGGGCTGCCCACGGCACCGGGCGCCCTGCGGCGCTACGACTGCCTCCTGCTGGGGGCGTTCCCGGCCGAGCTCTGGCAGGCCGACGAGATGCGCGCCGTGCTGGACTATGTCTCGGAGGGCGGGGGGCTGGTCTGGCTCGGCGGCGAGGAGGCCTTCGAGGGCGGCGGCTACGAGGCCTCGGCGCTCGCGCCGCTGATTCCCTGGCGCCTGCGCGGAGGCGGCAGCACGCTGACGCGCGAGGAGGCGCCCCTCTCGATCCCTCCCGCGTCCGCGTCCGATCCCGCCGTGGCGGGTCTCGCCGGCATCCTGGATGAGGCGTACCGTGCCGGGGGCGACAGACCGATCACTTTGTCGGCCTTCAATCTCGTGCGAGATCTCTCGCCCGCCGCGCGTGCGCTGATCGAGGTCAATCGTCCCCAAGGCCGCGCCCCGGTGCTGGTCGCCCAGCCCTACGGGCGCGGGCGGGTCTATGCCTTCGCTTCCAACACGAGCTGGCAGTGGGCCGGCGGCCCGCCTGCGGCGGCCACCTTCTACCGGCGGCTCTGGCAGCAGCTCGCGCGCGCGGCCGCCGGCGCGACCGAGGGCGGACGCCACCTGCAGGTGGTCTGGGAGGGCAACCGGCTGCGGCCCGCCGGACGGACTTCGGCGCGCGTGCAGGTCATCGGCGCGCCGGACGCGCGTCTCCGCGCCACGCTGACCGACACCCGCGGCCAGCAGACGCTTCCGCTTGTGCCTGTGCCCGACGTTCCGGACACCTGGCGCGCGGAGATGAGCTTTCGCACCCGCGGCGAGAACCGCTTCCGGATCGAAGCCGTACGCGACGGCGCGCCCCTCGAGACCTACGAGCGGACACTCCTCGTCGCACCTCCCGAGGATGAAGGTTCGCGCCTGGGGCCGCAGCGCGCGGCCCTAGAGCGCCTAACGGCGCGCGAAGGGGGCCGCGCCTACGCGGAAACTGAGGCCGGCCAGATGGCCGACGACCTGCTGCACACCCTGCAGACCGGAACACGGACTGAGTTGGCCAGCGTCGTTTCGCACCCCTACGGATACGCCCTCGCCTGTCTGGCCACCCTCTCCGCCGGCTGGTTCCTCCGCCGGCGTCTCAACCTCGCGTAGCCCGCGGGCAGGGATTCAGCGCAGAGGCATAGAGAGGGGAGCGTTCTTGCGAGAGGCTCCGCGCACTTTTCTTCTTACGCAATAAGGCCAATGTTTTAGGTGTTTTTGAGAAGAATCGCGGGAAAATCGCGTGGTGCCAGGGGGGGGAGTCGAACCCCCATGCCTTTAAAGGGCGGTGGATTTTGAGTCCACTGCGTCTGCCATTTCGCCACCCTGGCGGGCGTAGTGCATTTCTATATACCACAGGCCTCCGGGCGTCGCAACGCAAATGGCGTGGCGCAAGTAATGGGTCAGTCTCAGGGGTGTGAGCGGGGCGCATGGTGAGGCGGGCGGC
>CAZYRQ010000106.1:0-6380 GCA_964649455.1 uncultured Lentisphaerales bacterium | reverse complement strand
CTGCAGCACCATGTGGTCGAACAGTCCGCTGACGATAGAAAGACTCATGACACCATCCCATTCGGTTGAAAAAGATGTGCGTATGATAGACCGAACCCAGTCGGCGCGCAAGCGAGGGGAATATTCCTCAGTAATGGGTGTGAGCGGGCGCATGATGAGGCGGGCGGCAGTTGCAGGCAGATGCGGCACGCGGCACAACGCCCTGTTCCCGTGTATCCGGGCCTGAAGGCCCTCGCAGGCTTCCGGCTAAAGTCGGTGCTCCGATGGGGAGGTCTTGATTTCTCTTGATTCCTGTTTTGATAACGCCATAGTGGAGAGCGGATTCATGCGTAAGAGCGAAAGGCGGTGAAATCCTTCTGGATTCTGGATTCTGACTCCTGAATTCTGGGTGCGCATCCACTATTGTGGATCGCACCCCACCGCACCCGGGCCGCGCATTTCTGCTCGTCACGGCAAGCGGAATCACCTATAAGGGATCATTTGCTGTTCCGGGAAGAAGCGTGAACCAGAACGAGTGGCAGGCCTGCCGCCTCTGTCCGCGGCGCTGCGGCGTCGACCGCGCGGGCGGCGCGCGGGGCTATTGCGGGGCGGGGACGCAAGTGCGCGTCTTCCGTCATGGGTCGCATTTCGGCGAAGAACCGCCCATCACGGGCACGCGCGGCTCCGGAACCATCTTCTTCTCGCATTGCACGCTCCGCTGCCTCTACTGCCAGAACTATCCCTGGAGCCAGGAGCACCGCGGCGAGGATCTGGACATCGCGCAACTGCGGGGCATCCTCGCCGACCTGGCCGACCAGGGCTGCCACAACTGGAACCTGGTCTCCCCGACGCCGTGGCTGCCGGCGATCCGCGAGGCGGTCGCTCCCCTGATTGCGCGTGACAGACGCCTGCCATTCGTCTACAATACCAGCGGTTTTGAATCAACGGATACCCTGGCCGCCTACCGTGACCTGGTGGACGTGGCCCTGACGGATCTGCGCTACGCGCGGCCGGAGACGGCGGCGGAGGCCTCGGATGCCGTCGGCTATGTCGAGACCGCGCGCGCATCGCTGCAATGGTTCTGGCAGACGCTGGGGCCCTTGCAGGTGGATGACGACGGCCTCGCGCGGCGCGGGACGATCTGCCGCCTGCTGGTGCTGCCCGGCCATGAGGACGAGGCGGTCGCGAACCTGGCCTGGATCGCGCGCCACATCGGCACGGAGCTGCACATCAGCCTGATGTCGCAGTACACGCCGGTCTACCGGGCGCTGGAGCGGCCCGGATGGAACCGGCGGGTCGCCGCGGATGCGTACCGGCGCGTGACGGACGCCGCCGAGGCGATGGGATTTGAGAACGGGTGGATCCAGCCGCCGGGAGCGGCTGACGACACGACACTGTTGGGATGCGAGATGCCGGCCGGCCATGGCGCCGCCGGAGAAGAGGGAAGAGAACATGAGCGGTCATAGCAAGTGGGCGACGATCAAGCACAAGAAGGGCGCGGCCGACGCCAAGCGCGGGCGCGTCTTCAGCCGCCTGGCCAAGGAAATCATGGTCGTGGCCAAGCAGGGCGGCGACCCGGACAGCAACGCGGCGCTGCGCAACCTCCTGGCCAAGGCCAAGAGCGTCAACATGCCCAATGACAACATCGACCGCGCCATCAAGAAGGGCACGGGCGAGGCCGGCGCCGTCAACTACGAGGAGGTCTCGTACGAGGGCTATGCCGCCGGGGGCGTCGGCCTCATCGTCAAGGGCCTGACGGACAACAAGAACCGCGCGGCCGCCGAAATCCGCAACATCTTCAAGAAAAACGGCAGCGACTTCGCCAGCCTGGGCGCCGTCTCGCGCAACTTCGAGCGCAAGGGACAGATCATCATCGATGCCGAAGGCGTCGATGAGGACCGCGTGATGGAGATCGCCCTCGAGTCCGGGGCAGACGACGTAGTCAACAACGAGGGCGAGAACTTCGAAATCCTCTGCCAGCCCGCCGCCTTCTCCGACATCTGCGAGGCACTCGAGAAGGCCGGCATCGCCACGGTCAGCGCCGAATCCAACGGCCTGTTGCCGATGACGACCGTCACGGTGTCCGACGTCGCCGTTGCCAAGGCCGTCAACAAGTTCGTCAACATGATCGAGGAATACGACGACGTCCAGAACGTCTACCACAACATGGATGTCGACGACGCCATCGCCGAGCAACTGGCGGCCGAGGAATAGGCCCGTTTGACGCTTCCCGCACAGGGCGCCGACGCTCTGCGCGTGCTCGGGATCGACACCTCGCTGCGCGGCACGGGCATCGGCCTGGTGGAGCAGCGGGCGGGACGCATCCGGGGCCTCGCCTACGACGTCCTGCGCAACCCGGTCGCGCGCCCCCTTTCCGCCTGCCTCGTGCAGATCCAGGAGTCCCTGGCCGGAATCCTGGCAGAGTTTCACCCGGATGTCGTGGCCATCGAGGGCGTCTTCTTCTCACGGTTCGCCAAGACGACGCTGATTCTCGGCGAGGCCCGTGGCGTGGCGATCGCCACCTGCGCGGCCACCGGAATCCCCATCTACGAGTATGCCCCCCGCCGGGTGAAGCAGGCCGTCGTCGGCTACGGCGCCGCGACCAAGGCGCAGATGCAGGCGATGGTCGTCCGGCAACTGGGACTCGAACGGGCGCCGCCGGAGGATGCCGCCGATGCGCTCGCCCTGGCCCTCTGCCACCTGCACAACCAGGCGCACTTGTCGCTGGCGGATGTCCGCCAGCTCTAGGGGTGCGGTGCGCTTTGCTGCGCGGCACGCAGGGTTCGGGGTTCAGTGAGGCCTCTGGCGGCATCGACCGCCAGTTGAATCAAGCTGGAGAACTCACGTTGTCGCAAGCGTTGCCGACGCCGTTTCTCAGGCCAGGCTTGGTTTTCAGCCTGAACCCTGAATCGCAAGGCGGTTGACAATGCAGACTTCTACAATTGACCCTCTCGCCCTCGCCATGTAAGATTATAGGTGCCGATAGGATGCCGGATTGCACCCGGCCTCGCCGTTGGGATGGTAGTGGTTTCGCGTGAGTGATGCGGGACGTAAGACTTGGGGGGGAAGGCAATGAGCATGAAACAGCGTCTGCGCTTACGGAACATGACGCGTGGCGGCATGGGTTTGTGTGCCGCCCTGATGGCGGCCGCAGCCGTCGCGGCTGAGGTGCCGCGCAACTTCACGGTCGTCTCGAACGATGCCGTGACGGGATCGGCCTCCCTGGTAAAGTCCGGTGGCGGCATCCTCTACCTGGGCAGTGCGGAGGGCGCGAACAACACCTTCAGCGGCGATATCGTGGTCGGCGTGGATGGCGGCACGCTACGCCTCACCGGCAATGCCAACGCTCCGGGAATTGCGCGCCAGGGTGTGGTGCTGCCCGGCATGACCGGGGCCAACACCGTTACCGTCCAGCGCGGCGGCACCTTCTACATCGATGACAGCATCAGCGCCCCGAACGGCTACATCGCCAACCGACTCGGAAGCGAGGGCGCGCGTCCCGCCCTGAGCCTCGAGGGCGGCTCGTTCACGGTCAACGGTCCCAACACGGCCTCCCTGCAGACGACCCAGTCGGTCGGGCAGGTGACGCTGGCCTCGGGCGCCTCCGTCATCACCGTTACCCGCAACAACAACACCGCCACCCCCAAGCTGATCGGGGGGAGCCTCGCCGTGACCCCCGGCGCCTACGCACAGTTCGTCGGCTCCACCCTTGGCGCGTCGGCCCTGAACGTCAGCCAGATCTACTTCGCCACCCCCCCGTCCACCGTGGGCGGGGGCGGCGCCGACGCCAGCCCGGCGAAGAGCATCGTGCCCGGCACGCGCATCGGCAACGACTTCGTGGCCTACGGCCTCTACGGCATCCGCCCCCTGGCCGCGAGCGAGTACACGGCGACGGCCGACATCAACACGGCGGGCGGCACGGACAACGTGAAGTTCGCCAGCGGCGCGCTGAGCGCGCTCGCGGGCAACAAGACCGTCAACTCCCTGGCCATCCTCGGCGGCACCTCGCCCTGGAACATGGGGACGGGCAACACGCTGACGCTGACGAGCGGCCAGTTCCTCTCGACGCCGAACCTCACGATCGCACAGGGCGCGGTGACGGCCGGCGCGGGGAGCGACACCGACCTCGACATCGTACCGACGGCCAACACGCTGACGATGACCGCCAACCTCGTGGACAACGGCGCCGGCAAGGTCAAGCTAGTCAAGAGCGGCGGCGGCACGCTGACGCTGAGCCAGGCCTCGGACAACACCTACTCGGGCGGCACTGTGGTCAACGAGGGCACGCTCTCGATGGGCGCCATCGCAGGCCGCCGCTACCTCGGCACAGGGCCGGTGACGGTCAACAACGCACTGCTCTCGGTGTACGCGGTCGGCGCCACCGCCAACAGCACGGGGGCCGACTACACGGCCATCCAGGGCGGACAGATCACCCTCGGCACGCTCCCGTTCACCGGCGACGACACCTTCCACATCGGCGCAAATAGTGTCGTCCTGGGCGGCATCGGTGCAGACGCGAGCTACGGCTACGGGCTGCCCCGGCTCGACCGCGCGTCGAACATCACCCTGGAACCCGACGCCATCGTCGGCCGCGGCGGCCTGAGCGCGCCGTTGGATCTGGTCAACGGCATGATTCGAAACCTGGGCGCCGCGGCGGATCTCTACTACGGGCTCTATGGCGACCAGAACAGCACGCTGGGCCGCGTGGACATCGGCGCCGGCACCCCCTTCAAGGGCATCAGCACCGACCGGATTGACCGGCGCTGGTCGCTGGGAACGCTGGCGGTGGCCTCAGGCACCAGCGAGATTTTCCTGCGTGGACTCGAAGTGCCCAACCCGGCGCAGTACCGGCTCTATCTCGGCAACGGAACGACGGCGGGCGGCCCCGTCATCAGTCTGGCCGGCACGGGCACCGTACATGCCAACGTCCTGGGGCTCGTGACGCTCGACGACACGGCCGCCGGCTTCGGCGACACCGCGGCGGGGCGGATCGTGAACTTCCGGGTCACGCCGGGCGCCTACCTGACCGTCGCCCGCCCGGCGGGCATGGGCAGCGGCAGCGGCATCGCCACCGCACAGGTTCTGGCCGGCGGTTCGCTGGGCATCAGCGTGCCGGATGCGCTCAACGGCGACACAACCATCGAGGCCGGCGGACGCCTGGTCGCCAACCTGGGGGGCGGACTGACCGGCAGCGGCCAACTGACGTTAGCGCCGGGCTCCATCCTCCACCTCGCCGCCGCCACCGGGTTCAGTGGGCCGCAGGCCGATGCCGCCACGCTTCAGCCCGGCGCCATCATCCGCCTGGCCGCCTCGCCCGGCACCAGCATCGACCTCCTCGACGCGCGGCTCGCGGCGGACTCGCCCGTCTTCGAGCTCTATGGCGGCAACTACTGGCCGGCCAATCCTGTCGCGGCCGGCACCACGATTCTGACGCTGAACCGGGACGGCAGCGGGGCCGGCGGCATGCTGGTCAACGACAACAGCTCGCGCACGGCCGGCCCGGTGGCCAACGGCCTGCTGGTCATCGGCCCGAACGGCGGCACCATCGCCGCCACCACGAACACCACGCTGACCGTCTCCCAGCCGATCACCCTCGGCAACCACGCCCTGACCATCGGCAGCCCCGCACGGATCGACGAGGTCAGCCTGCCGAAGCACGGCATCGTCCTGCTGAACGCCGGCGCCGACTACAGCACGGCGGAGCCCGGCAGCAGCATCACCGTGGCGCCCGGCGCCACGCTGCAGAACGGCGCCCACGCGCTGCCCGATGCCGCGGATCTCGTGGTCGAGGGCGGCTTCACGCTCGCCGGCGCCGACACCATCGGCTCGCTGGCGGGCGGCGGCACGGTCAACCTGCAGGCGAACACCCTGGCCGTCGGCCGCAACGGCAACGACAAGGCGTTCGCGGGCGCGCTGCTGGGCACGGGCACCTTCGTCAAGACCGGCGCGGGGCGCCAGGATCTGACCGGCGGCAACGCCAGGCTGGCCCACACCGGCGCCCTCAACGTCAACGAGGGCATCCTGGCCCTGAGCGGCGACGGCCAGTTCGTCAACAGCAGTGGCTTGGTCACGATCAACACCAACGCCACCCTGCTGCTCGACAACACGGGAACCCTCGTCACCAACCGCCTCGGCGCCAGGCCCATCACGCTGGCGGGCGGCACCCTGAGCCTGGTGGGCAACGGGGATGCCGCCACGACGGAGACGGTTGGCGCCGTGACACCCGGACAAGGCGACTCGACGATCCGTGTCGGCGGCGGCACGGCGGCGTATCCGGCGACGCTGGTGCTGACCGCCGGCGGCACCCGCGCGGCCGGAGCCACGCTGCATTTCGAGGGTCTCGACGCCAACAATATCATCAAGTACACGACGGCGCAGGCGGGCACGGTCAACGGCATCCT
>CAZYRQ010000105.1:0-6388 GCA_964649455.1 uncultured Lentisphaerales bacterium | reverse complement strand
AACGGCGCACCACCGGCAACGCCCCCTTGCGCCTAAGTCCGACAGGCTGCTAGGCAGGGGGTATGGGGTCTCCGACGACGTCCCTCCACTTGAACTCCAGAGCCATTTTCATGATTTCTGGAGGGTCGGGCTCCGTCCCGACCGTATTCAGGCGATTTTCTAACAGTTTCTGACCGATTACGCTGCGATTCCAGTTCCGGCTTGATGCATCCCGCCGCCAATGGTACCGTGACACCGGCGTGGATGGTCCATGCAGTACGGCGAGACGAACAAGCGGGAGCGGCACCTGTGCGACAGGTCGTAATCGAGAATCCAGTGCTCAATTCGCCCTACTGGGAGCCGACTCGACACTGGCGGTTCGGCGACGAGGGAATCACGGACGAGATCGTCGACGGGCGGCGCGTCAGCTCCTACTTCATGCCGATCGCACGGCCGCGCTCGAAAGGCCGTGTGGACAAGGACCAGCTCACCTTCCAGACCGAATGGACTCAGGACCGGCTGGAGGAGAACAAAGTCATCAACCAGATCCGCGGCCATGTCGCGCAGTGGCGTGCCGCAGGCTACCCGGCCGGAACCGTCACCCCCACCACGCGGCGCCTGCTGGAGTACTGGACAAACCCCGCCCGCGAAAACAAGCTCTTCTTCTGCCAGGTAGAGGCGCTGGAGACCGCCATTTTCCTCACTGAAGCCGCCGGCAAGTACGGCGGTGCCTGGATCGAGAACCACATAAGGCAGGCCAATCACGGCGCGAATCCCGGCCTGTACCGGGTGGCCTTCAAGATGGCGACGGGCAGCGGCAAGACGGTCGTGATGGCCATGCTGGCCGCCTGGCAGGCGCTGAACAAGCTCGCCAACACCCAGAGCCCGCTTTTCTCCGATGCCTTCCTGATCGTCACCCCCGGCATCACCATCCGCGACCGCCTCCGCGTCCTCCTGCCCAATGATCCGGGCAACTACTACCGCCAGCGCGACCTCCTGCCGGGCGACCTGATGGAGGAGATGAAGAAGGCCAAGATCCTGATCACGAACTACCACGGCTTCCTGCTCCGGGAGAAGGGCGCCGCCGGGCGGTTGACGAAGGCCATGCTCGGCAACGGCGCCACCTCGGCGTTCAAGGAGTCGCCGGAGCAGATGGTCCGGCGCGTCGTCCGTGAACTGGGCGGCAAGCGCAACATCGTGGTCATCAATGACGAAGCCCACCACTGCTACCGTCATCGACCGGACGACAGCGAGGAGGATCGGCTCAAAGGCGAGGACCGCCGCGAAGCCGAGAAGCGGGAGGAAGCCGCCCGCATCTGGATCAGCGGGCTGGAGGCGGCCAAGGAGAAGATCGGCATCAAGATCGTGTACGACCTCTCGGCCACGCCCTTCTTCCTGCGTGGATCCGGCTACCCCGAAGGCACGCTGTTCCCATGGGTCGCGTCCGATTTCTCGCTGATCGACGCCATCGAGAGCGGCATCGTCAAGGTGCCCCGCGTGCCGGTTGCCGACGATTCCATGACCGGCGACCAGCCCACCTACCGCGACCTCTGGATACGTATCCGTGAGCATCTGCCCAAGAAGGGGCGCGGTACCGAGGCCATATCCGGTGAACCCAAACCGCCGAAGGAGCTGCAGGGCGCCCTGCACAGCCTGTACAGCAACTACGAGAAGTACTACCGCCAGTGGGAGCAGAATGCCGAGGCCCGCGCCCGCGGCATGACGCCGCCCGTGTTCATCGTGGTCTGCAACAACACCAACGTCTCCAAGCTGGTGTTCGACTATGTGGCGGGCTGGGAGAAGCCGCTCCCGGACGGCACAACCACCCTGGTGCCCGGCAACCTGCCCGTCTTCAGCAACGTGCGGGACGGACAGTGGTCGGCCCGTCCCAACACGGTCCTGATCGACAGCGAGCAGCTCGAATCCGGCGAAGCCATGGGCCCGGAATTCAAGAAGATGGCGGCGCGGGAGATCGAGGAGTTCAAAAGCGAATACCGCGCCCGCTTTCCCGGCCGCGACCCGGAGGATCTGACCGACGAGGACTTGCTCCGCGAAGTCATGAACACGGTCGGCAAGCCCGGCAAGCTCGGCGAACAGGTCAAGTGCGTCGTCTCGGTCTCCATGCTGACCGAGGGCTGGGACGCCAATACCGTAACCCATATCCTGGGCGTTCGGGCGTTCGGCACCCAGTTGCTGTGCGAGCAGGTGGTCGGCCGCGGCCTGCGCCGCATGAACTACGTCCCCAACGCCGACGGCATGTTCGCGCCCGAGTATGCCGAGGTCTACGGCGTGCCGTTCTCGTTCATCCCCTGTTCCGGGTCGACGGTGGATCCCCCCCCGGGGCTTATCCCGACCCGCGTCCGCGCCATCGAGGATCGCATTGCCTGCGAGATCACCTTCCCCCGCGTCGCCGGCTACCGCTACGACCTGCCGGGCGAGACGATCCAAGCGAAGTTCACCGACGCCTCCAAGCTCACGCTCTCCACCACCGACGTGCCCACCCGTGTCGAGAACGCCCCCATCGTCGGCGAAATCAGCATCCATACCCTGGATGACCTCAAGCGCCGGCGTGAACAGGAAGCCGCCTTCCTGCTGGCCAAGCTCACGCTGGAAAAATACTTCCGCGACGACGAAGGCAGCACCAAGCACTGGATGTTCCCCCAGTTGGTCGAGATCGCCCGCGACTGGATGCGCGCCTGCCTCACGTGCAAGGACAACACCTTCCCGCAGATGCTTCTCTTTCTGGAGATCGCCCACGACGCCAGCGACCGCATCTACCACAGCGTGGTCGCCTCGCACGAGGGCGAGAAAGCCCTCAAGCCCATCCTGGAGCCCTACAACACCACCGGCTCAACCCGCTACGTCGATTTTGACACGACACGCCCCGTCTACGCCACCAATCCCCTCTACTGCCATGTCTCGCATGTGGTCGCGGACACCCAGTCCTGGGAGCAGAAGATGGCGCAGGTGCTGGAGGAGCTGGCCGATCAGGGAATCGTGCGGTCCTACGTCAAGAACCAGAACCTGAACTTCCATATTCCTTACACGATGAACGGCGAGGAGCATCGCTACATCCCGGACTTCCTGGTCCGGCTCGACGACGGCCGCGGCCCCGGCGATCTGCTCAACCTGATCGTGGAGGTTACCGGCGAGAAGGACAAGGACAAGGCGGCCAAGGTCTCCACCGCCCGGAATCTGTGGATCCCCGCCGTCAACAACCACGGCGGCTTCGGCCGCTGGGCCTTCCTGGAGATCGACGACCCGTGGGATGCGAAGCACATGATCGAAGCTGCACTGGAAGGAATGCAGGCGTGAACCCAACCACTGGCGCCTGTAGCCGCAAAACCAACCGAAATCGGCTGTATTTGCCGAATACAGACCAGGTCGGCTGTATTCCAGGATGTCGAAAATGAGTTGCCACAGCACGCAACTGCGTGGTATAAGAACGCAACCATGAACCTCTTGGCAGAACTTATCGGGTCGAAGATCAGGGCTGAGTTGTTCCGCTTGCTGTTCGCCGGGGGCGAGCAGGAACTGCATATCAGAGAGATCCAGCGCCGCACGGGCTTCAACGACCGGGCGATTCGCCAGGAACTGCAGAAGCTGGCGCGGTTGGATCTGGTTGCCCCGCGGCGCGACAGCAATCGGCTCTATTACTCCGCCAAGCGAGACAACCCGCTGTACCCCGATATTCGGAACCTGACCATCAAGACGGTCGGCCTGGCGGACATCCTCAAGACGGCGCTCAACCGTTCAGAGAACATTCGCGTTGCATTCATCTTTGGCTCAGTCGCGCAAGGGATGGAGAAGTCCGCCAGCGATGTCGATCTCATGGTGATCGGCGCGCTTGGATTGCGTGAGCTGACCACGCTGCTCTCGGGCGTCTCGGAGAAACTCGGCCGGGAGATCAACCCGCACGCCATTTCCGTTCCCGACTTCAAGGAACGCGTTCGCTCTGGAAACCACTTCATAACGGCAGTACTGAAGGAGCCGAAGATCTTCCTCAAAGGAAAAGACGATGACCTTGCAGGACTGGCTCAATAGCGGCTGGCTGAGACAACACACGGCAACCCGCAAGGAGATCGCGGATCTGTTCGCGATCGTGGCCCGCGACATCAAGGACGCCGGGACGCCCGGCATGTCCTCGGACTGGCGTTTCGGCATAGCCTATAACGCTGCACTGAAACTTTGCACGGTCTTGCTCCACGCCTAGGGATACCGGCCCGAGAAGACCCTCCAGCACTACCGCACGCTGCAGTCCCTGCCGCTGATTCTCGGCGAGCAGTGGAAAAACGAAGCGGATTACCTGGAAACCTGTCGCCGGAAACGCAACGTCGTCGAATACGACCGCGTGGGCGACGCCTCGGATGCGGATGCCCGGGAATTGCTGGCGTTCATCGGGGATTTTCAAGCGGCGGGCGCCGACTGGCTCGGGAAGACGCACCCCGAACTCCTTTGAGGATAACACCATGGCGAAGAAGAACGGCGATAAGACGACCCCGGTGGATTCCCACCGCCACAGGGACAAGCGGACCAATATCCCCACCGAGGAACTGCGCGACTTCGTCCGGGAGGAGGAGCAGGCACCGAAGGAGATCCAGTACCCCGGCCTGCTCTACGCCCGCGACCCGTCGCTCGACCCGCAGCTCGTCTGGAAGGGCAAGGACGAGCAGGACCGCAAGCCCCTGACCGTGCCCGCCGTCCCCATCTACATCCAGGAGAAGATCCACCCCAGGCGATCATCGAGGACATCCGCGCCCAGGCCCGCCAGCGGAAGCCCGAGGAGCAGCTCAACCTGTTCTCCGACTTCAACGGCATCGCCTTCGAGGACCTGATCGACTTCTACCACCATGAGTCGAACTGGGCGAACCGCATGGTCCTGGGCGACTCGCTGCTGGTGATGACCAGCCTGGCCGAGAAGGAGGGCCTCAAGGGGCAGGTGCAGTGCATCTACATCGACCCACCGTACGGCATCAAGTACGGATCCAACTGGCAGGTTTCCACCCGCAAGCGCGACGTCAAGGACGGCAAGGCCGAGGACGCCACCCGCCAGCCCGAACAGATCCGCGCCTTCCGCGACACCTGGGAGCTCGGCATCCACTCCTACCTGGCCTACTGGCGCGACCGCCTCGTCTCCGCCCGCGAACTGCTGACCGAGTCCGGCAGCGTGTTCGTCCAGATCGGGGATGAGAACGTCCACCTGGTACGGTGCGTAATGGACGAAGTGTTCGGGGCGGAGAACTACCTTGGCTCAATAGCGTTTTCTACTACGGGTGGATTTGAAACCGCCTTCCTGTCGCGCTTAGGCGACAATGTGCTTTGGTACACGAAGAACCGAGACATGGCGAAGTACCGGCAACTCTATCTGCCCAAGGCGCCAAAGGCTACGGGAGGGTGGGCATTGAACCAGATGGAAGCCCAGAATGGCTTACGCCGCCCGCTTACGACTGAAGAGCGCGGGGGACAAACACCTCTCCCTGATGGTGCCCGGCTGTACCGCTTTGACAATCTGATCGCACAGGGTGCAACGGCGACGGGCAGCGGGGACTTCATCTTTCAAGGAAGCAGGTATAGTTCTGGAGAAAGATCACACTGGAAAACGACCCAACCAGGCATGGAGAGGCTATCAAAGGCGAGCCGCATCGAGGCCAGTGCGACGCAAGTGCAATATGTTCGGTTTTTCGACGATTTTCCTGTTCAGCCCATTACCAACACCTGGATGGACACAACCCAGGCCGGGTTCATTGACGACAAACTCTATGTCGTCCAGACCGGCACGAAGGTCATCGAGCGCTGCCTCCTGATGACCACCGACCCCGGCGATCTGGTGCTCGATCCGACGTGCGGCAGCGGGACGACGGCGTACGTAACGGAGCAGTGGGGGCGGCGGTGGATCACCTGCGATACCAGCCGCGTGGCGCTGGCCCTGGCCCGGACGCGGTTGATGACGGCCAAGTTTCCATACTACCTGCTGGCGGACACTCCTGAGGGGCAGAAGAAGGAGCAGGAACTGACCGGCCGGGCGGCATTGGGCGGCATTGGGCGGCGCCACCGCCGGCGACATCCGCAAGGGCCTCGTATGGAAGCGGGTGCCGCATGTCACGCTCAAGTCCATCGCCAACAACGAGGAGATCGACGCGATCCACGCGAAGTGGCAGCCGAAGCTGGACGCCCTGCGGGCGAAAGTCAACAAGGCGTGCAAGGCGAAGTGGGAGGGGGTGCGATCCACAATAGTGGATGCGCACCCAGAATTCAGGAGCCAGAATACAGAATTCAGAAGAATTTCGCCACCTTTCGCTGACAAATGCGCCTCGGTTCGTGTCCACGCAATTGAAGCAAAATCCGGGACGGGTGGAAAAGCACGCAAATCGTTGCTGTGCAACTTCTTGGATTCTGGATTCTGGATTCT
>CAZYRQ010000104.1:0-6398 GCA_964649455.1 uncultured Lentisphaerales bacterium | reverse complement strand
AGCTGCACGGCGGCAAACTGCTGATCGAGAGCCCGGTTCCGGGCACCGACCGCGGAACGCAGGTCAGCGTCATCCTGCCCCTCGTCCCGCCGCCGCGCGCCCTGATCGTGTCGGCCGAAACCGGGCTGCTGGAGCAGCTTCACCGCGTCTGCACGGAACAAGGCATCCCGGCCAGCCACTGCCCGGACGTCCGGTCGATGGATCAGGCGTGCCGCCAGGCGCCGCCCGAACTACTCATCCTCGACCAGAACCTGCCCGGCACCAGCGGCATGGAGCTGATCCTGCAGATCCGCGATGACCGACGCATGAGCCGCCTGCCCGTAATCCTCCTTGCCGACGACTCGCTCACGCGCCCCCAGCTCGACATGCTGCGCGCATTCCAGATCCCGCTGGTGCCGAAACCGGTCAAGGCCCCGGTGCTGGTCGCCGCGCTCAACACCCTCTTCTACGACCGCACGCTGATCACCGAGCGGCACCCCGCCGTCTCCGGCCCGGCCGCCGTTTCCGCCGCCGCCACGACCGTCACCAGGAGCCCCCTATGAGCAGAGTCCTTTCCATCCACGGCGACACGTTCATCCAGGACAGTCAGCCCGTCCAACTGCTGAGCGGTGCGATCCACTACTTCCGCGTCGTGCCGGAATACTGGCGCGACCGTCTGCTCAAGCTCAAGGCCATGGGTCTCAACACCGTCGAGACCTATGTCGCCTGGAACCTCCACGAACCGCGGCCCGGCCGCTTTGATTTTTCGGGAGGCCTCGACCTGCCCGCCTTTGTCCGGCTGGCTGGCGGGCTCGGCCTCAATGTCATCGTGCGCCCCGGGCCCTACATCTGCGCCGAATGGGATATGGGCGGACTGCCCGCCTGGCTGCTCCGCGACGCCACCATGCAGCTACGCTGCGCCTGCAAGCCGTTCCTGAAGGCCGTGGATCGCTTCTTCGACGCCCTGATGCCGCCTTTGGTACCGCTCATGGCCTCCCGCGGCGGCCCCATTGTCGCCCTGCAGGTCGAAAACGAATACGGCAGCTACGGCAACGACAAGACGTACCTGCGCCATCTCGCGGACGGCCTGCGCCGCCGGGGCGGCGATGCCCTGCTCTTCACCTCCGACGGGCCGGGCGACCTCATGCTCCAGGGCGGCACGCTGCCCGACATCTTCAAGGTTGTGAACTTCGGCTCGCGCGCCGCGGAAGCCTTCGCCAAACTGCGCGAATACCAGCCGGAGGGGCCCCTGATGTGCGGCGAATTCTGGTGCGGCTGGTTCGACCACTGGGGCGAGGCCGCCCCCCACCACACGCGCGCGCCGGAAGAGGTCGCCCGCGAGCTCGATGCCATGCTCGCCGTCAAGGGCTCCGTCAACTTCTACATGTTCCACGGCGGCACCAACTTCGGTTTCCTGGCCGGCGCCAACTACACCGACAAAGGCCTCCAGCCCGATGTGACCAGCTACGACTACGACGCCCCCCTGAACGAATGGGGCGAGCCGACACCCAAGTTTTACGCTGCGCGGGAAGTCATCGCGCGGCACGTTCCCCTCCCCCCCCTCGAACTGCCCCCGCCGATGCCGCGTCGCGCCTTCGGCACCCTGACCCTCGACCGCGCCGCACCGCTGATCGAGCAGGCCGCACGCCTTGCCAACCCCGTCTTCAGTGCATGCCCGCTAACGATGGAGGCGCTTGGCCAGGGACACGGCTTCGTGCTCTACCGCACCACGGTCAATGGCCCCCTGGATCAGCAGCCGCTGACCCTCCAGGCGTGCCACGACCGCGCCCAGGTCTTCCTCGACGGCATCCCGCTGGGTGTCATCGAGCGCGACATGACCCCCTCGCCCGTCAGCCTCACGGCCGGCCCCGGCGCGCACACGCTCGAAATCCTCGTCGAAAACCTCGCCCGCATCAACTACGGCCCGCGGCTCCATGACCGCAAGGGCATCACCGAGCATGTGCGCATCGGGCACCAGCTGCACTTCGGCTGGAACCACTTCACGCTGCCGCTCGACAACCTGCGCCGCCTGCGCTATGCCCCGGGAACGGATGCCTTCCCCTGCCCGGCCGTCTTCCGCGGCCATCTCCAGGTCGACTCGCCTGCGGACACCTTCGTCCACCTGTCCGGCTGGACCAAGGGCGCCGTCTGGATCAACGGCTTCAATCTCGGGCGCTTCTGGAACCGCGGACCGCAGCGGGCGCTCTACCTTCCCGGCCCCCTGCTGCATCCGGGGCGCAACGAGATCCATGTGCTGGAACTCCACGCCCCCGGCCCCGGCTGCCGCATCGAACTGAAGGAGGGCCCCGATCTGGGGCCGACAAGCACCTGACCGGCGCTGCGGAGTGCCGCCATGCGTCTGACGGATGACTGCCACCTGACGTACTGCATGAACGTCCACCCGGGCGAGGCGTGGGCGGACCAGCGGCGCGCCATCGCCAGCGAGGCCTGCGCCGTGAAGGCCGCGCTCGCGCCCGACCGGCCGTTCGGGCTCGGCCTGCGCATCGGCGCCCGCGCGGCCGAGACGCTCGCCGCGCCCGCCGCGCGCGACGACCTCCGCGGGCTGCTCGCCACGCGCGGTCTCTATGTCTTCACGATCAACGCCTTTCCCTACGGCACATTTCACGATCAACCGGTCAAGACAAGCGTCTATGCGCCGGACTGGTCGCAGCACGAGCGGCTCGACTACACGCTGCGCGTGGCCGACCTTCTGGCCGCGCTGCTGCCGGCGGGTGTCGAGGGCAGCATCAGCACCCTTCCGATCGCCTACCGGAACCCCACGCTCCCCACCACGAGCCTGGTTCGCGTCTGCGAACACCTGGCCGACACGGCCCTGTTCCTGCAGGCGCTGGAACGCCGGACGGGGCGCCTCATCCATCTCGGCCTCGAACCCGAGCCCGATTGCCTGATCGAAAACACGCCCGGAAGCATCAACTTCTTCGAACAGACGCTGCTGCCACTCGGCGCGGCCTGGCTCTGCCGTCACAAGGGACTCACGGTGCAGCAGGCGGAACAGGTACTGTACCGCCACATCGGGGTCTGCCTGGACACGTGCCACCTGGCAGTCGGTTTCGAGTCGCTGGCGGATAGCCTCGGGGCGCTGCACCGCCGCGGCATCCGAATATCGAAGATCCAGCTCAGCGCGGCACTGGAGACCGCGACCTCGCAGCAAGCAGTCTACGACCTCTTCCCCTTTGCCCGCGACCACGTCTACCTGCACCAAGTGAAGATCCTCCAGCCCGACGGCACACTGGAAGCCTGGAGCGATCTGACGCCCGAACGCCTGACCACATGGACGGCACGGACTCCGCAACGGCCCTGCCGCGTCCATTTCCATGTGCCGCTTGATTTCGCCGGCCACGCGGGACTGGCCTCGACCGGCGCGCTGCTCACGCCGGATTTCTATGCGACGGCGCGGCGGTTGGGTGTGCGCCACTTCGAGATCGAGACCTACACCTTCGCCGTGCTTCCACACGCACTGCGTGCACGCACGCTGGTCGAGAGCATCATCGCCGAGTACCGGCAGGCGCTGGCGGCCTGGGGGGCGGAGTAAGCCAAGGGTATTCGGTTGGCCACAGGGGCGCGCGCGGGGGAACGCATGCGGAGTGGGCGTGGTGCGGGTTCGTCCTCGTTCTCGTTCTCGGTCTCGACGCTGAGAACCGCCAAGAGGCAGAGCCACGAATGGACGAGGTTTTTGCTAAACCCTTGCTTGCAGGCGTGGCACGGGCATCTTGCCCGTGTTCCATGGGCGGGACGCCCATGTCACGAGGGGTTTTGCAAGAGCCTCGCACCCCCACACTCCCCTTACGAGGCGCATGCGGAAGTTTCCTCGCCGGCGGCGTGTCAGGAAGCCAGGTTGAAGAAATGCGCGATGCCGGTTAGGATCATCTGAGCGGCCAGGGCCGCCAGCACCAGTCCGGTGATCTTGCTGAGGATGTTGAGGCCGCGCCGGCCCAGTACGCGCTCGACGGCGGTGGCGAGCAGCAGGAAGGTGCCGACACATGCCAGCGCGGCCAGTAGCGCCAGCGTGCCGACGGACTTTTGCAGCAGGCCGTCGATCTCGGCCCCGAGCACCAGTAGCGTGCCGACCGTCGCCGGCCCGACCAGAACCGGCATGGCCAGCGGCACGACGGCAATGTCATGGTCGGGACGGTTGTCCGCCGTCACCGGGGTGCTGCGGATGAGCGTGACAGCCGAGAGGAAGAGCAGGCCGCCCGTGCCCACGCGGAAGGCGTCGAGCGTGATCCCGAAGACTGCGAAGATCGGCGTGCCGAAGAAGAAGAGCACCAGGCAGATGACCGTCGCGGCGGCGACCACGCGCCAGGCGAGGTGCCGCTGCTGGGCCGGCGTGCAGTCGCCGGTAAGGCTCAGGAACATCGAAAGTGCGAAGAACGGCGTCAGGACGAAGAAGATCTTCAACCAGACCGAGATGAAGAGGTAGAGCATAGTGTCTTAAGTTTGTCGATCGAGGCCTGCCAGAAGTTGCGCTCGAAATCGGCCGAAAAAGCCGCGATGTGCGGCGAGAGGATCACGTTGCCGAGCGCCAGCAGCGGATGATCCGCCGGGGGCGGCTCCTGTTCGAGCACATCCAGCGCCGCGCCGCCGAGATGCCCAGCGCGGAGCGAGTCGACGAGGGCCGCCTCGTCGATGACTGCGCCGCGGGCCGTGTTGACCAGCAGCGCGCCGGGCTTCATCAGCGCCAGTTCCGCCGCTCCGATCAGGTGGCGGGTTTCGCCCGTCAGGGGGCAATGCAGAGAGACCGCATCCGCCTGCCGCAGGAGATGCGGCAGTGGTGTCGATTGCGTCGAGAACGGGTCGTGGTGCAGGACACGCAGTTCGAACCCCTGCAGCAGGCGTTCGACGCGGCGCGCGATGCCCCCGTAGCCCACGAGTCCGAGGCAGCGGCGGCTCAGGTGCCAGCGCTGCAGCGTCTCGCTGCCGGCCCACTCCCCCGCGCGCACCCGCCGGTCCTGTACCGTCACCTGCCGCACGAGCGCCAGCAGCAGCGCGACGGCATGTTCGGCGACCGACTCGGTGATCGATTCCGGCGTGTTGTGCACGCCGATGCCGCGCGCGCGGGCCGCCTCCACGGGAACAGCGTCGAGCCCGCTGCCGCTGCGGAAGATGTGCCGGCATGCCGGCAGACGGTCCAGCGCCGCGGGCGTGATGCAGGGATTCGGGCCGCAGAACCAGAGCACCTCGGCGTCGGCGGCGAAGGCGACCAGGCTGGCGGGATCGGGACAGCGCCGGCACCGGAGCGTGAGTCCCGCGGCGGCGATCTCCTGCTCGACCCAGGCGGGCAGCTCGCCGGGATCGCGGCTGATCATCGCGACGATCATGCGCCCTGCTCCCGGCGCGCTTCGTCCAGCAGCCCCTTCGCGTGGCTGAAGAGGCAGGCATAGTCGCCGCAGAGGGCCGTCCAGTTGAGCCCGCGGCGGCGCCACACCGGGAAGGGCGAACCGAAGGCGCCCAGCATCACGCCGGCCTTGAGGGTCTTGGCGCAGATCTCCTCGATGACCTTCACGACCTCAGGATCGTTGACCTGGCCGAGTTTGCCCATCGAGCCCGACAGGTCGAAGGGCCCGATGCAGACGCTGCCGAGGCCAGGGGTCTTGAGGATCGCGTCGAGGTTGCGTACGGCCTCGATGTGCTCGATCTGCACGATCACGAGCGGCTCGCGATCCGAGAGCTTCAGGTAGTCGGCGAAGGAACCAGCGCCATAGCCCACGGAGCGCCGCGTGCCGCAGCCGCGGTTGCCCGCCGGGGGATAGCGGCAGGCGGCCACCGCCGCCTGCGCGATCTCAGGCGTGTTGACCATCGGCACGATGATTCCGGCGGGCGCGAGATCGAGGATCGGCTTGATAATGCCGTGCTCGTTCCACGGCACGCGCACGAAGGGCGCACAGGCGGTGCCGCGCAGCGCCATGACGTGGTGGTGGATCTCCTGGATCGTGAAGGGCGAGTGCTCGGCATCGATCCAGGTGAAGTCGAACCCGGCATCGGCGGCCAGTTCGCTGACAGCCGGATCCGAGAAGGTGATCACCGTGCCCAAGGCCACGCGCTGCCGGGTGGTTTCGAGAAACGTTTCGAGATTGTTGATTTTCATGTGGCAGTATCGTAGCAGATGTCGGATGTCGCGTCGAGATCATCGAGAGTCATCGAGTAATCCAGGAGAGATTTGACAACGCGGCTCAAATCCGCTTAACTGAAATGATCGCGTGGGCGGCAGATTTTGACGGTAGTCTCCAAGGCCGCCGCGCCTACCGCCACAAGGACAAGATTATGGCCAGAGTGCTCATTATCGGCGCCGGGGGCGTCGGCAGCGTGGTCGCCCACAAGTGCGCGCAGGTGCCCGAGGTGTTTTCCGACATCTGCCTCGCGAGCCGCACCCGGTCGCGCTGCGACGCCATCGCGCGGCA
>CAZYRQ010000103.1:0-6472 GCA_964649455.1 uncultured Lentisphaerales bacterium | reverse complement strand
AGCGAGAGACGGGGCTGAAGCCCCTGAACGACTTCCGCCTGAAGGTGGGACTCCGACGCGAGGGTTCACCGACACAGACCTCCCCGTCGGAGTACCGGCTTCAGCCGGAAGCCTGCGAGGGCCTTCAGGCCCGGGTACACGGAAACAGGGCCTTGTGCCGCGTGACGCGCCTACCTGCAATTGCCGCCCGCTTCTCCATGCGCCCCGCCTCACACCCCGGAGACTGACCGGGTACGAGCGACGAGGATCGGGACGAAGATCGGGAATGAACAACTACGACCGCCTATCGCGCCCGCTTCTCCATGCGCCCTCGGCGCACCCCTGTGGCTTCTAACCGATTACGGCGCGGCGGGGGGCGCGCCCTCGGCGCTGGGTGTCGTCCCGGCCAGGGTTCCCTCCCCCTTCGCCGGAGCACCCGGGGCATCGCCGCCGGACGGATCCGCAGCGGGCGGGCGGGCGTAGTCGAGCACGCCGTCGGCCACGGCGCGGGCGAGCCGGCCCCGGAACCACCCGCTGGCCAGCAGCCGGGCCTCCACCGCGTTGGAGAGGAAGCCGACTTCGACCAGCACGGCCGGACAGCCGGCCTGCCGCAGCACCTGGAAGCGCGCGCGCCGCAGGCCGCGGTCGGCCTCGCCGCCGCGGCCCGGCAGACGCCGGTGGATGCTGTAGCCGAGCCGCGTGTTGCAGACGTCGTTGCTGTTGCCGTTCCGCGGCCGTTGCGAAAGCCGCTGGTCGCTGCCCGTCGGCGCGTAGCCGGCGAGCGGCAGCACATAGGTCTCCGGGCCGGCGGCCTGCCGGTTCTCCGCGAAGTTGGCGTGGAGGCTGACAAACGCATCGGCGCGCCAGGCGCCGGCGGTCGCGGTGCGCGCATCCAAACTCAGGAAGGTGTCGTCCCGGCGCGTGTAGCCCACGGCGATGCCGGCGGCCTCGAGACGCCGTCCGATCCGCAGCGCCAGATCGAGCACCAGATCCTTCTCCTCGATTGCCGGCCGCGCCGAGACCGCGCCACTGTCCTCTCCGCCATGGCCCGGATCGAGCATGACGCGCAACGGACGGCGCGCCGGCGGCGGCGGCCGCAGCAGCGGCAGCAGCACCTCCCGGACGTCCCGCGCATCCAGGGCGAGGAGGTTGCTGATGCCGGCCGGCTCGGCGACGGCATGCAGCCAGACGGCGCTCCCGTTGACCTCCGTGCGCCGGAGTCCCGGAAAGAAGCGGACACGGTTGGTGCCGTCGCCGATGTCGATGCTGTCGGCGTTGATGACGCGCCCGGTACAGCCCAGCGCCTCCTGAACCGCCGCCAGCGGCAGGTGCCCGGCGGCCGCGGGCAGGGCGAGCGCCAGACCGAGGCCGGCGACCGTCAACAACGACCGGAGGAGGCAACGCTGTCTGGATGGAGGCATACGATGCAGAAAGCGCGCCGGTGGCAGCCCGCGCCGGCCGCCAATGGCGCGGCCGGAGCTAGGGGCGGTTGCCCGACGTGTAGGAGAAGCGCATCGGCGACTGGTGGTTGAGCGAGGCGGTGCCGGCCTTCACCAGCGAGGCGACCTCGTAGATGCGGCGCAGGGTCTGCTCGCCCTGCTCCAGCCCCCACTCGTCGGAGAGGATGTGGCCGCAGGGACCGGCCCAGCCCATGGCGCCGAACTGGCAGGTCTGGTCGCCATTGCCGACGATCAGGCAGCCGTTGCGGATGAAGGGGAGCCAGCTCGCGAGGATCGTGGTCTCGGCGCCGCCCGAGCGCCGCCCGGCGATCGCCATGATGCCCACCGGCTTGTTGGCCAGCTTGAAGTCCTGGTGGCGGAGCACGCGCGTCCGCATGATGAAGGTCGAGAAGAGGTCGGAGGGCAGCCCGAAGTAGACCGGCGTGGCGACGGCCAGCCCATCGGCCTCGCACATCTTCCGCAACAGTCCCTCCATGTCGTCCTTCACCACGCAGGGTATGAAGGCGCCGGTATCCTTGCGCTTGCCGCAGACGCTGCAGGCACGGCAGTGCCGGATATCGTGGTCGCGCAGGTGGACGATCTCCATCTCGATGGCGCCACCGAGCTTCGCGTTGGCCATCTCAAGCGACTTTTCAAGCAGGTGGCCGCAGTTGCTGTTCTGCCGGGGACTGCAGTCGAGCCCCAGGATGCTGATCTTCGTCATACTTATGCCGCGTGCCTACTCAAGCCCCAGTTTGACTTCGAGGGCGCGGTCGCGCCGCGCGCCGAGTCTGACGGCGCGGCGGTAGTAGGCCTCGGCGTCGCGCCGGCCCGTCTCGCCCTCGGTCATGGCCAGATGCAGCCAGGAGAGATTAAGATAGGCGCGCGGGTCGGCCGGCGCGAGCTTGATCGCCTTGTCGAGGATCAGCATGGCGTCGAAAAAGCGCCCCGCCCCGCAGTAGGCGGCCGAAAGCGCCAGCAGCAGCGGCAGATCCTCGTTCTGCCCGCGCAGATCCTCCAGCGCGACCAGCGCCTCGTCGTGGCGGCCCTGGCGGGCGCGGGCGATGGAGATCATCAGGCGCGCGGAACGGTTGCCGGGATCCGCCCGCAGCACCCCGACCAGGAGCCGGGTGGCGTCGGCCAGCTGTTCGTCCTCGAGCAGGACGCGCGCCTCCCGGAGATCGGCCGCGATCAGGGCGGGATCGACCGGTTCGCGCGCGGGTTCAGCTTGCGTGGTGTCGGTTTCCGCCGTGGCGGCAACGATGTCGCTGACGGGCATGGCGCCCCGGCCGGCTTCCGCCGCCGACGCACCGGAACCGCCGCCGGCCGACGGCGCGGGTGGCGCGACGCGCACGGGTTCCGGCGACACCCATGTCGGAGGAGACACCGCGTTCGTTTCGGACGGGCGCTCCCGCCGGAAGAACCGCAGGAGACCCCGGCGGGGGAGCCGCTTGCCGGTTTCGGTCGGCACGGGGCCGGTTTCGGCAGGCTTTTGCTCGAGGTTGGCCAATTGATCCCGGCAATAGTCGACACGGAATCGCGGTAGTCCCTCATGCAGATCCGGCTGGCTTTCATGCAGCGCCTTGTAGCGTACCAGGGCCTCGCCATAGAACCGGCGTGCGACGTCGGTCTCGCCGGCTTCGTAGGCGGCATCGGCTCGCGCCAGCAGCGCGTCGGCCCGCCGCAAGTGGGTGGCCGCCTCGTCTTTTCGCCCCGGAAAGAGGGTGAACGCCTCCGCCGGCAGACCGGCCAGGAGCAGGAGCCCGAGCGCCAGCCTCCACGGAAACGCCTGTTGTCGCGTTGACATGGCCCAAACTCTAGCATGGCCCTGCCCAAACCGCAATTGTCGTTTTGCGCACCCGCTGCCCTTCTGCTAGGATGCGCCGCTATGAAGCACGCGCGTCCCCGGGAGGAACTCATCGAACTGCAGCGGCACTACTGGAACGGCCTCGCTGACCACTATCAGCGCACCATGCGCATCGCGACCGACGATTTCCATTACGGCCCCCAAATCCCCGGCGAGCGCGAGCTCGGCCTGCTGCCGCCGCTCGGGCCGGGCGACACCGCGCTGGAACTGGGGTGCGGGGCCGCCCAGAACAGCCTCTGGCTCGCCCGCCAGGGCGTCGTCTGCACGGCCGTCGACCTCTCGGCCGCCCAACTGCGCCATGCCCGCGCCCAGGCGCGCGCCGCGGGACTCCGCATCCGTTTCCTGCGTCTGCCCATCGAGCAGCTCCCGCGCCGCATCCACGCGACCTTCGACCTGGTCCACAGCTCGCACGCCCTTGAGTTTGTCACGGATCCCGCGCGCTGCGTCGCCCACATGGCCGCCTGCCTCCGGCCGGGCGGCACGCTGATGATCTCGACGGTTCACCCGCTCTACAACGGCCAGTGGGTCGAGCAGGTGGCGGACGACGGTACGCCCGGCGGAATGGGCCTCTTTCTGGAGAACTACTTCTCGCCGCCGGACGACACGCGCCGCCGCGGCGGGCGCCTCGCCGTCGTCTCCCGGGCCTACCCGGTCTCGGCCTGGTTCAACTGGCTGCGGGCCGCCGGACTCGACGTCGTGCGGCTGGAAGAGCCGCCCGCCGTGCCCGCGGGGACGATTCCGCCCTACACGAACCGGGCCTGGGCCAGCCACGGCGGCGAACTGCACGCCATCCCGGGCACGCTGATCCTCCTCGCCCGCCGGCGCTAGTTCCCTCTCCAAACCACGTAATCGGGATTGAGGATGAGGACGCGGAAAGCCGCATGCCCCGACCCTGAGTCACCGGCAAATCTTTCAGCGGAGACGGGCAAGCGACGGAAAGGGGCCGCCCTCGGGACCCTTGCGGACTTCCAGGAAGAGCGGAGCGCGAAGGCTCCCCGCCTCCCAGGCGGCATAGATCGGCGCGAGATCCGGATAGCCGCCGGTGCGTCCGCTGATGTGGAAATGGCCTTCGGGATAGTCGTCGGCGCGGGAGGGAGGCGCCTCGCACTGATGCAGATGGACGCCGTTGATCAGACGCCCGCCAGCGGCCAGCCAGACCTCCGGCGGATAGGGTGCCGTAAAGGGGTAGTTTGAGGCGGCATGCCCGATGTCGAAGTGCAGGCCGATGCCGCCGTAGCCGGTACGCCGGTGCAGGGCCTCGACAAAGGCGCGGCACTCGTCCGGCGTGAACCCGTATGGCCGCCGGTCGCCGGGCGGGGTGTGGGACTTCATGTGCAGGTTTTCGATGCCGATGGCGACGCCCGCGCGGATCAGCGGGTTCAAGGCTTCCGCGAACCGGTTCACGATGCTGCCCGGATCGGACGCGTACTCCGCCACGGAGCAATGAGGCACGTGTTGCGTCACGCGGTCGACGGCCAGGTCGAGGAACTGGCGGCAGGCGGCCTGGTAGTGCGCCGCCCGCTCGCGGTCCGGCAGGATGTCGGCGAGATGCGCCGACAGCACGCGACCGCCGCCGGCACGCCAGTCGGTCAGTGCGGTGGCCAGCCGGGCAAAGTCGGCGGCGGTGGGCAGCGGCCCCGCGAGTTCCAGCACCGGCACGCGGTCGCGGATCGCGGCGTTCAGTGCCGGACGCCACTCCTCCAGCCGGATGGCAACGCCCAGATGATCGAGGAACCCGCGTTGATCTTGCGCGGGCCAGTCGGCGAAGCGATCCGGGGCAAACGGCTGGGACAGCGTCACGACATCGCCGGCACATGGGATGGAGACCACGGTTCCCGGCGCTTGTTCGGCGAGGCGCGCCCGCACCTGTGCGGCATGCCGGGGCAGCCACATGGAATCGGGCTCGCGTGAGACCTCGCGCAAATGCGTCAGGAAAACGACGCCGGGGCGGGCCTGCAGCAGGAAACGGCAGCAGGCCTCGGCCAGCGGGAAGTCCGCCTCGTGCGCATTCCCGCGCCCGAGCCAGATGTGGCCGAATTCGAAATCGACCGGCGGCAGGCCCGCCGGGAGCGGCAGCGAATAGTCGCGGACATCGCCGGGAAAGAAGAGCGTCAGGCCGTCGGGCAGCGTGGCCAGGAAGGCCCCTGAGGGATAACCCGCGGTTCCCGGCTCGTCGTGATAGCCGGGATGGCAGGTCAGGGTGACATGGCCGAGGGACACCGAGGCGCCGGCCTCCAGAACGGTCACGTCCTGGAAGGGTTGCCCGGCGACCTCCTCAAACTGCCGGGCGATGGATGCCGACATCACGAGCCGTGTGCGCCCGTGGCGCCCGAGCCGTTGCAGCAGCGGAATCTGCAGGTGGTCGCCATGGCAGTGGGTCAGGACGATGAACGCGAAGTCGCGCAATCCGTCGGCGACCGCCTCCAGTTCCGCTTCCGGACAGGGGCCCAGCGCGTACATGGGATCCACCGCCCAGAAACAATCGCCGGTGGAGAAGAGATACGACGAGGCGTTCGGGAAGCGCACGACCGTGTGGTCGTGACGGGCGGTCTTGCGCATATCGCGCAGCAGCGCCTGCCAGGTACCGAAGCGTCCGGCAAGCGCCGCGTTCCGCACCGCGTGGTATTCGGCTAGATGGAGCGGATCCATGCCAGAAACGGCGCGGTCGACCGGGCGCAACGTTGGCCCGTTAAGCGTTAAGCGGTGGGCGTTCAGCGTTTGGGTTCTCAGACCAGTTGGCGGCACCGCTCGACGACGTGTTCTACCGTGAAGCCGAAGCGCTGGGCGAGAGCCTTGTAGGGGCCGGAGGCGCCGAACCGGTCGAGAGTCAGGGCGGCACCCCGCGCATCGAGGTAACGGCTCCAGCCGAAGGAGACGCCGGCCTCGATCGCCAGGCGCCGGGCGCAGGCCGGATCCAGCACGCTGTCGCGGTACGTCTGCGGCTGGGCCTCGAACAGCTCCCAGGAGGGCATGGAAACCACGCGGACGTTGACGTCCGCGAGCTGGCGGGCGGCTCCCAGCGCCAGCTCGACTTCGGAGCCCGAGGCGATCAGCGTCAGATCCGGCGTGCCGGCACCGCGCTGCCAGAGCGTGTAGGCGCCCTTTTCGAGGTTCGACGCCGCCGGGAAGGTTGTGCGGTCGATGACCTGCATGTTCTGGCGTGTCAGCAGCAGGGCCGTGGGACCGC